>JAAYJY010000259.1 GCA_012522705.1 Syntrophomonadaceae bacterium
ATTCCATGTTCCGGCCCCTTATTCCTGCTCCTTATAATAGAAGTTTTGCAGCTTTATGACGAATTGGTCGATCGTGTCATTAAATTCGGTGGTAGGCACATCCTGCGGCTGCTCCACCCGCATGGGGTTGCCAGTGGGATGCTCATCCTGCATCCAGCCGCTGAAAACCGGCACCTTTTCGTAGAACACCCCCGCTACCCTGGGCAGTGCGGTTGCAAACAGCACCACCACCACAATCAGAGCCGCCACCCGGATGAGTTTTCCCTTCCACTTGCCCACTACAATGACCATGCCCAATCCCTCACTTTCCGACTTAAATAAACAAACCAAGGAGCAATGGTGCCAGATAAGCTTCGATCAGCGCTCCCACCCAGACGATGATCAGTGTTACCAACATCAATAGGGTATAACTTGCTAAACCGCGACTGAGCGGCACATCCCCCCCCGAACGGAAGCGGGTTATATAGATGGAAAAGTTGATCCCTACCACCGACCATATGATAAGCACCGGTATATAGATCATGCTCTGGGGCAGTATGGATAGGATGCTTATCAGGACACCAGCAACTGCCCGTTCCGAGACCAGGAAACAGATCGTAAAACCCAGAGAAAACCCTTTCAAAAATACAATCGCCAGTATCAGGGGCATCCCGATGATGGTCAACCCCAGAAACCATACAGCCATAATGCTTTTAGCCTGGTTAAGAAATGAATTCCACAGGATGACCGATTTAGCCGTCCCGGCTCCCGTGCCTTCTTCCAGAAAGTTGTCGATCAAGCCCAGCAGATGATCCCGGACCCCGTTGGCCAAGCCCCCGGCTTTTAAGTCTCCCATGATTATTCCAGCCAGGAATACGATAACGATGAGCAAATATTGCCATCTGTTTTCCCTGACATGCCGTTTCAGCCTCTGCGTCAATTTCATCTGTTTCCCTTTCCCGGCAAGTGTTTTACGGCAAGTAATCTCTCCTTCCAATCATATTTTGTCCCTTCCTACTTTATGCCCAAAAGTGACCCTAGAGCCTATCCCAGCTCTCCGATCGCCAACTACGGTGTATGGGGTTTCTCCCAACCAGTCTGGGAGACAAACAGAAAAAATGATTGCCACCGGTTGTCTGGCTTTTCAACCTGCGGCAAAATGGTGTTGATTATCTGGTTTTGAAAGGATCAGAGCAGACTTGATTTGTGCAGGGTCTGATATATGACGGGTACCACCTGCTTCTTACGGGATAAAACCCCTTTAAGGAATATGCTCCCGTCGATGAGTTGATTTTGAAAGGCATCCTCTACCAGTCCTTTTTTTTCCCCGGCCACAATTACCTCGGTGCCGGACTCGAAAATACTGGTCACCATCAGGCACATCAGGGCATATCCCCGTCTTGCGCAAAGCTCTTCCATGGTGACTATGAGGTTGGCTCGGCGCGGCGCCAATGCTTTCAATTCAACGGTTTCCACCTGACTGATGGCAAAAGTGGTATCGCCGCTGGCATACTCTTTCAGGTCTTCATTTACCAGCTCGGCGTCCGACGCCTTGTCCACCTGGTGGATTTGTGAATAGAGCTTTTTGCCCCAAACCATCGCATCGAAGCCGGAGATCTTCTCTAATTCCCAGGCGATGTTTTTATCTTTGGCGGTAGTGGTTGGGGAACCGAAGATCATGGTGTCAGACATTATTCCCGACAAAAGCAACGCCGCCCGCTGGGCATCAAGGCGGACCTGATTACGCAAAAACATGTCGGCTACCAGGGTGGAGGTCGAACCTACCGGTTCGTTATGGAAAAATATCGGCATCAGGGTCTGCAGGTCTCCCACCCGGTGATGATCAACTATTTCCAGGATCTCTGCTTCTTCGATGCCCTCGACCGCTTGCTTCTTTTCATTATGATCGACCAGGATAACCCTTTTACGCTTCATCTGCAACAGGTTGTATCGGGAGATCATGCCCAAAAAGCGGTTGCTGTCGTCTACTACTGGATAATTGCGGTAACGGCTGGCTAGCATGTTGCGCCGAGCCTCATCAACTTTGTCATCCGGTTCAAAGAGAACCACACCCTTGGTCTTCATCATCTGGCCCGCTGTTTTAGCTAAAAGCCCCCGGACGATATCCGGACTCCGCTCGACATCCTGGGCCGAGCCCAGAGATTCTAGAAATAACATGGCAATATCGCCGATGGTGAGCAACCCCAAAAAACCCTTCTGGTCGTCAACCACCGGCAAGGTCTTGGTTTTGCGGGAACGCATGAAAAGGCCCAACTCCTCCATGGTGGTCTCCGGACCAGCATAGGCGGGCAATTCCTCATCCAGCAGGTCCTCCACCCGGGTGCTGACATCCTTGACCACTACCGGGTGTTCAAGCTCCAGATAATCCAGCAGCCAGGTCAGGTCTTCGCTCAGTTCACCAGCAGCCGCCGCATTGAATAGACCATCATCGGTGCTCTGTTTAAAGGCCTGGTAACCGATGGCCGATGCTATCGATTTAATATCAGGATTTTTATGACGTATTATATAAATCGGTCTCAACCATGTTCACCTCAAATTCATCACTGGCTGGGCAAATGTCATATGATTTCGCTTGCCACCGTAACTCGTCCGTAATGCCCTCCACCTCCATCCTTGATGACCAGAGCCCCGGAACGCATCGCTTTTATGACAGCGGCAGGC
>JAAYJY010000260.1 GCA_012522705.1 Syntrophomonadaceae bacterium
AAAGGTGCTCACCGCTGATGGTGAGGGCAAGATGACCCGCAAACAGGCTTTTGAGCATAAGATGGGTGAAGCCTTCGCTTATTTAAGGAACCCGGCTTTGGTGTCGATCGAGGATCAGATGAAGTGGGTCTTGGAGCAGATGGGGTTTGGCCTGAATGACAGCGGCATCGCGCTAAATTTGGCTTTGGCCGACCCGGCGGATGCCTTTCACAATCTGCGGCTGCTGGCGGACCAATTGGATAATGTCGTGGAGGCGGGAGCAGTCGGGGCAGGGATGCAAAGTGCTCTGGTCATAGCCATTCTTAGGGCTTACGCCGAGATAAAAAGGGAAGGCGCGGTCATAGCCATCGAAACCCCGGAAATATTGCTTCATCCCAGCAAGATAAACCATTTCCGCGCTGCCCTGCGAACCCTGAGTCGGAGCCATCAAGTCCTGGTTATAACACATTGCCCGGAGTTTGTAAATATATCCAGGCCCGAAGAGATCTACTTGGTCAGGCGCAGTGCACTGGAGGGAACCAAGCTGGTTACCTGCAGTCCCGACCAGTTCGACGATGGCTTCAGACAGGAGATGGCTTTGCTTGATATGCCGGACAGTGGGCGCAGTCGGATGTTTTTCGCGCGGGGAGTGGTGCTTGTCACCGACGCAGCAGACAAACTGGCGGTCACTCTCACGGCACGGAGCCTGCAAATGGATTTTGACCAGGCTGGGGTCGAGGTGATCGCCTGCGGGGGGAAGGACAACCTGCTCCGTTATTTGGAATTGGCGGAGGCTTTTGAGATTCCCGCGGTGGTGATAGCCCCCAGCGGGTCAATAGGGGATGATGGTAATTCGGGATCATACTCCTGGTCCCGGGGAAGGACCGCGAACCCATCTAATCAGCAAGTGAATGAGGCCTTGCAGCATCGAATCAAGGAGCATGACCTTTTCTGGCTGCACCCGAATTGGGGAGCGTTGGCAGGGCTTCAGACCGAAGGCTTCGATTTGTTAAAAGAGACGGCCGGTTATTTTCATTCTCATCCGGCGGAAGATCTGCCTCGTGCGCTGGTACAGGCGGTAGAGCGCATTTATTGGTTAATCGGGCATGAACGATCAGATAGGGGGGAAGAATAACATGGCAGCTGGTAAACGACTGATTTGGAAGGGAGCTATCAGCTTTGGGCTGGTGAACATCCCAGTAGCAGTGCACACTGCCATCAGCACAATCGGTATCGATTTCGATTGGCTGGACAAGCGCACCATGGATCCAGTCGGCTACAAGCGGATAAACAAGGCCACCGGGAAAGAGATCGAACGGGACGATCGAAGGACTAGATTGAGCTTGCAGGAATCAACGGGGTCGACAGTGGAGGCGCGAATATGCCGAAAAAAGAGCAAGAAAACGACCCGTTGGGGTCATATAAGGACAAGAGGAATTTTGCGGTAACCCCTGAACCGGCTGGCGGTCCAGGCAGCAGTGGGGCAGGGCTAGCTTTTGTGATACAGAAACATGATGCCCGCAGTACCCATTATGACCTGCGCCTGGAACTGGACGGGGTGCTCAAAAGCTGGGCCGTTCCCAAAGGCCCCAGCCAGGAACCAGGCCAGAAGAGACTGGCGGTGCGCGTCGAGGATCATCCCCTGGAATACCTGGAATTCGAAGGCACCGTCCCGGTTGGCCAATATGGCGCCGGGGGTATGTTCATCTGGGATCGGGGCATCTGGGAACCCATCGGTGATCCTGTCCGGGGATTAGATGAAGGTCACCTCAAGTTTTATTTACATGGGGAGAAATTGCAGGGAGCCTGGGTGTTGGTGCAAATGCACAGTAAATCAGGGGAAGACAAGAACTGGCTGCTCATCAAGGAAAAACATGATGGTTACCGCGGGGGGATCAACCTGGGAAAAAGCGACCCTGCGACCAACCCTGCCGCCCCGGAGAGCCTGCTGCTTTCCCTTCCGCCGGGTGCCAGGCCAGCCCCCGTGCCAACCCGACTGACTCCCCAACTGGCCACCCTGGTGGAACAAACCCCGGTCGGCGATGAGTGGGTATATGAAATCAAGCTTGATGGCTACCGGATTCTAGCCTATTTTCAAGAGGCTTCGGTGCGGTTCTACACCCGCAATGGCCATGACTGGACCGACAAACTGAACAGCCTGGTGGAACCGCTCCAGAAACTCAAGGTGGCCCCGGGATGGCTGGATGGTGAGATTGTCATCCCGGGAGACGATGGGGCGCCTGACTTCGGCGCCCTGCAGGCTGCTTTTGAAGCCGGGCGGACCAGCGAGATCGTCTATTATGTCTTCGATATGCCTTTCTATGCCGGTTATGACCTGCGCCCGGCCAGTCTTACCGCCCGCCGCCTGTTGCTGGCCGGGGTGATGCAGGAATCAAACTCGTCCCGGCTGCGCTTCAGCCAGGACTTCAGCGGCAGCGGGGATGATATACTGCGCATTGCCTGCGATATGGGACTGGAAGGGGTAATGGGGAAAAAGAAAGATGCGGCCTACGTATCAGGGCGCACCCAGAGTTGGATAAAACTCAAATGCAGCCGGCGCCAGGAGTTTGTGGTAGCTGGATATACGTCTCCGACCACTGCGGGACGGGGCTTCAAATCGCTGGTGCTGGGGGTGCACGATGACAGCGGCCAGCTCCGATATGCCGGCAAGGTAGGGACCGGTTTCAATGCTCGGAATGCAGGGATGATCATGCAACAGCTGGAGCGCCTGGCTGCGGAACAAAGCCCTTTGGTGGAGATACCCAAAGGAATCCAGGCCAACTGGCTGAGGCCGGAGTTGGTGGCTGAAGTCTCTTTTAGGGAGTGGACCAAGGACGGAAGGGTCAGGCATGGGGTCTTTCATGGATTGCGTACCGACAAGGCGCCCACGGAAATTACCCGCGAAGAGCTAGCTAGCGGTCCAGGCCCTTCGGCTAGTCCCATCAAAACCGCGCACCTTAGAAAGAAGGCGGAGGAGGAGCTCAATTTGCCCAAAATAACTAATCCGGACCGGGTGGTGGACTCTGCCACATCGCTAACCAAACTGGACCTGGTCAATTACTATCGGCAGGCGGCTCAATGGCTTCTGCCCCATCTCCAGGACCGGCCGGTGGCGTTCCTGCGCGCCCCGGAAGGTGTAGGCGGGGAAATGTTCTTTCAGAAGCATGGAGAGAAGTTGAAGATAACCGGACTGCGGCATCTGGATCCCGAGTTGGACCCGGGGCACCCCTCCCTGATGGCAGTCGAAACCCTGGAAGCCCTGATAGGCGCGGTACAGATGAATGTTATAGAATTTCATACCTGGAATGCGGTGGCCAAGAGAATAGAGAAACCCGACCGGATGGTATTCGACCTGGATCCCGGCGAGGAGGTGGGCTGGGCCATGATCGCTGAGGCGGCCCAATTGACCCGGGCTCTCCTGGAGGAATTGGAACTGCAGAGTTTCCTCAAGACCAGCGGGGGCAAGGGCCTGCATGTGGTGGTGCCGCTCAAGCGGCGGGACGATTGGGAGACCGTCAAGGCTTTCTCCAAGGGAGTTGCCAGCCACCTGGCCAGGGTGATACCGGGACGCTTTACCGATATATCCGGGCCCCGCAACCGGGTGGGCAAGATATTCATTGATTACAACCGCAATGGCTGCGGCGCCACTACGGTGGCCGCTTATTCGGCCCGGGCCCGGGCTGGCCTGGGGGTATCGATGCCTTGCGCCTGGCAGGAACTATCCAAACTGACCGGGGGTGATCAATGGAATGTTACCAACGCCCACCTGCGCTGGGAGGAATCCCATGATCCCTGGCAGGATTATGGGCAAACCAAGCAGGTTATAAAAGCGGCCAGTAAAAAAATCATGTTGGGACATTGACATAATATTACTGA
Organism: Syntrophomonadaceae bacterium; assembly: GCA_012522705.1. GTDB lineage: Bacteria > Bacillota > Syntrophomonadia > Syntrophomonadales > Syntrophomonadaceae > PHAA01. The sequence continues at coordinate 3,856 of JAAYJY010000260.1, forward strand.
GGCAGAAAGATATGGGGTTGGACGCTTATTGGTCGGTATTTGTCAAGTGGCCTGAGCCACGATGACCGATAGAGAATTTTTATGGGGGAGAATAACAGAAGGAGGGTTAATAATGAAGGTTGTCTACCATGAGGACTTCCGGCAGGTGTACACGTCCGATCCCGCTGCCGCATCAGGGAGGATAGAGGCGGTACGGGCCGCCCTTAAGGGGCAAGTGGTGTATGTTACAGCGGAACCGGCGTCCCGGGAGAATATTCTCCGGGTGCACACGGAGGAGCATGTGGAAAACGTGCAGCGCAAGCGGTTGTACGATATCGCAGCTCTGGCCGCCGGCGGTGCCATCCAGGCGGCGGAGATCGGCTTGACCGAGCCCTGTTTTGCATTGATTCGCCCGCCCGGGCATCATGCCTCCGCCGAAAACGCCTGGGGCTTCTGCTATTTCAACAACATGGCCATTGCTTTGGAGAAATTAAAGGCTGAGGGTAAAATCCAAAAGGCCTTCATCCTGGATTTCGATCTCCATTTTGGAGACGGCAATGTCAACATCTTGAACCCCAAAGGTTATGTCACCATCTTCAACCCCGGGCACACCCGGAGCCGGGAGGAATATCTGCGCAACGTCGAAAAAGTGCTGGCATTGACCGATGCGGACATTATCGCTGCCTCGGCGGGATTCGACAATCACGAAGATGATTGGGGCGGCCTGCTGAAAACCAAGGATTATACTCATATGGGCCGGCTGATGAATGAAACCGCCCGACGCAACCAAGGGGGATGCTTTGGGATTTTGGAAGGTGGTTATAATCACGCGGTCTTGGGCCATAATGTACTGGCCTTTGTGGAAGGGTTAAAGGGGCGTCATCTCTGATTGGCTCGGAGGAGTCAAGCAGCTTGTCGAAGCGCCCCCCGATGCCGTCACCAACTCAATAGATGCGCCTATTTGATTAGTTCAATATTTGGTTATATGGCGAACCTGCGGAACTGATCTTGCACGGTGAACAGCGTAATATTTGAAAACTAAAAGGCATCATAGGGAGCCGCCGCGGGGATATATATACTGCGGCGGTCTTTCTGTTTTTCGATTTGCTGTAATATTCAGCTTTGAATCCGTAGTACATGGGTGAGGCGGAAAGGGAGGTGAGTGATAATGCTCGATAATGAAATCATTGACTTGTTCTATGAGCGCTCGGAGCAGGCAATCGTGGAATTATCAAAAAAATATGGTTCAGTATGCAGAAAAGTTGCCAGAAATATTTTGAATAACGAGCTTGACGCTGAAGAATGTGTCAACGACTCCTTTTTAGCAGCATGGAATACGATACCGCCTCAAAAACCAGATCCTATGCTGACATATATTTGCCGCATTGTCCGCAACCTCTCTATGAAAAAATATCATGCCAACACCGCCATTAAGCGAAATAGTTTTTATGATGCGGCATTAGACGAATTGGAAGATTGCCTTGGGTCATCAGCCAATGTAGAAAATGAATTAGCTGCACAGGACTTAACGCTGCTATTAGACAGTTTCCTTGATACTCTAGATAAAGAAAATCGCGTGATGTTTGTGCGTCGCTATTGGTATGCAGATTCCATACCCGATATTGCAGCAAGGTTTCAGATCAGCAACAACAATGTTACTGTCCGCCTTTTCCGTACCCGGGAAAAATTACAAATATATTTACGAAAGGCAGGTTTTGAAATATGAAACGCGAAGATATTTCCAATGCCGTCGGAGACATCAGCACACGGCATATCCAAGAAGCGGAGAACTATTCTTCGCAAAATATTGCACGCAAACGGTTTCCCGCCCAAAAAATAGTGGCGTGGGTTGCTTCTCTTGCAATATGTTTTACTCTAGCTGTACCTGCACTGGCAGCCGCAGATGTGCAAGCAGCGTATAAAATCTTGTATGTGGCATCTCCAAAAATTGCGCAAGAACTCAAGCCGGTAAGAACGTCCTGCGAAGATGCCGGTATTAAGATGGAAGTCATTTCTGCCTATATCAACGCTGATAAAGCCGATATATACATTTCTATGCAAGACATGACCGATGAACGAATTGACGAAACAACCGACCTGTTTGACAGCTATAGTATCAATCGCCCTTTTTCCAGTAGCGCGACCTGTGAGAGGATAAGCTATGATGAAAAAACCAAGACAGCAACTTTTTTGATTAGCATCACCCAATGGGGGGGTAAAGAAATTAGGGGGGAGAAAATTACGTTTACAGTTGATAAATTTCTTAGCAACAAGCAGGAATACCATGATAAAATCCCACAGATTGATTTAAGTATAGTAAACCTCTCCCCGCAGACGCAGTCCGATGTGAATATCAGAGGTTGGAGCATGCAGGGTGATATTAGCCAGGTTGATTTAAGCAAAGGGACGGAATACATTCACTATTTAACAGCGACTTCCGAAGGATCTTTTTCTCCTGTTAACGGTGTCACTGTTACAGGTGCTGGCTTTATTGCCGGGAAGCTCCACATTCAGGCGTACTATGAGAACATCCTTGAAACTGACAATCACGGTTCCTTCCGTTTAGTGAACGCTGAGGGTGACGAAATTAACAGCGAAGTCTCGGTTTCTTTTTGGGACTCAGAACGGAGCGGAAGCTATGAGGAGTATGTTTTTGATGTTTCACCGCGCGAAATCATTGACTACGCACTCTACGGCGATTTCTATACTTGCAATTCTTTAACCAACGGAGATTGGCAGGTAACATTCCCTCTTGAATACGAAGAATAGATAATCCGCAAATTGCATATTGGTCCTTATGGCAAATAGAGTTCGGCTTTAACCGGACTTGTTTGCCGATATTTTTAGAATTGTTATCAATTATCTGATATTAATTAGGACACAGAAACAGCGGAAATAAAACCGTTGTTTCTGCTGTTAATATCATACGCATAGTAAGACAACCTAGCGCATCCTAAATCTTTTTATAGAAGTATTCTTCGGAAACCTGAAGCTGCTTTTTGATAATTTCTTTCCAGAGATGGCCTTTGATTTCACCCGTTCCCATAGATACCTTAGTGCGCTTTAATGTGCCGTCAGGCATGGATTTTCGATAAAACCAATAATCGGAAGTTTTATATAGTTCCCACTCATCTCTTTCGCAGAATCTCTTCAGTTCTCTCCAGCTAGGCATGAATTAATCCCTTTACTTCGTCCAAATCTTCCGCCAGCAACACTCTGAGTATATAAGGATAATGCTGCTGTCGGTTATTGGAAGCGAAATACAATTGGAATTGATCGTAGTACTCCTGGGCGTATTCGATCAGTTCTTCAGCTAGCCCCGTTATTGCCTGTGCATGGTCTGCGGCATTAATAATCAGATCGAAACCTTCCAGGGTCGCGGTAACCGAACCATCCTCTTCAATAATATAAACCGGCTTAAAGCGGTATCCTTTCAGCAAACCTATAACCTGCTCATTGGAGAACAACATTAATTTATCTCGGTTTCTTCTAAATGCCACCGGTTTTTCCCTTACTGCTTTATCGATCGCATACGAAAAATGCTTTCTGATATCCGTTGCCGGTATTGTTTGCATAAAACTCACCTACCTCACCTCCATTGTACACTGTGTACACAGTGTACGCAATGGTATCTCAGATTATGCGAGAATATGTCTCGAATAGTTTTGCAATACTTTCTACAATGACCCACAAAATTCTATTACTGCAACAGGGTCTATTATTGGAACGAGTGCGATACCTATCTCTACCGCCTGGATTTGATGGATATTAAGAATGTTCCCTTTAAAATAGTAGCTTTTAAAAAGCTGAACGCTTTGATAGCACGAGGGGATTTTATCTTGGCAGTGGATAGGTTTAGGGAAGGAGATCCTCAAAAAGCGACAACAACGATTCGGATTTGGAAACTGTCTCCAGACGGATCGAAAAAAGATCTTCTGATGAGCGATAACTGGGGCTTCTTATTATCTCGGCGAAATCCTTACAACCCGCATACCGATTGCCGGAGATGCCGTAGAAAAAGAGGAAGAGGTTTTTTTCAACGGAGATTGGAGATCTGCTGCGGATTACGTCAAAGAAGCTGAGCGCGTGCTCGATCCGAATAGTTTACATTAATACCATCACTACCACAAAAATAGATAGGTTAGAGTGATGATTCAGCGGATCAACGCGTGAACGGCCTGACCATTAAGAGTTGACCATCCACGCCAAGAACCTCACAGCGCTGACCGTTCGGATATGGCTTCTTCCTCCGGTCAGGGCTGCTTATTGCAGATGTTATCCGATTTGTCTAGGGAATGATGCTCACCTGTTGGGTTTTCGGGAGCCATGTAATCGAAGTGACCGCCGACTCAAACGCGCGTAAGGGCGCCAGGGCATAGCCTTCATCAACAATCGGCGGCTGCCTGAGTTCCGCCTCTGCGCCATCGATCGTCATGATCGGGCTATTGAGGTGCATAACAAATTCGTGCCCCTTGACCCAGGCGGTGATCTTCTGCGTTTCGGCTTCATATGCAACCGTGCCCTGCAGCACAGTCTCGCAGAAGTAGCGGACGGGCACCATCGTACTGCCGTTCATAATCCTGGACCTGACAGGGGGATCTACCAGGTCTACAAGGTCATGGGTAAAAGTATCGCCGCGGGCAAAATTATTGTAGCCGGGGCTGAAAACGATTTCCTCAAACAGCGGCACCGGGTCGGGAGGATTGGTTGCCTTCACCAGCGCAGACCCATTCGCCGCGTCCCAATCGAGTTTAAGGGCCGGCCGGATTCCATAGGATTCCTCAACCCACCCACCGGTTCCCTGAAACCAACCGCTTGCTTCAATCACGGCAGCTAAATGGGGATTGGCACAGGTTCCCGTAAACCACGGCCCGTAACCGCGCATATAGGCAGAACGGTAATATTCTTCAGAAGCTAATGGGAGCTGGTTTTTAGAAAATACTGTCATCAGCACCCAGCGGTCGCTCTGTTCCGGAAAAAAATGCAGCACTTCTAAAATACCTAAAAGGAAACCCCTGTCTTTGGTTTCCGCTTTCGTTTCCTCATCTACCAACGTGGTTTCTTTAACAAGGCCCCATTCTTCCTCGGTAAAAGCGTCGGCTTTGAAGCTGTTTCCGGTGTAGTCTTTCCCGATGTGCGGATACAGGACAGGGTCGGAGGTATCAATGCCGTTGAGATAGGCCCTGATCGTGCTGTCCCGCCAGCGGCCGGAGTATTCTCCGCCATACCCTGCTTCGAATCCGCTCTGCTGAAAGGAATATGCGCTGGGAACATCGTCAAATGGAGCAAAAAAGAGAATCTTGTCTGAGAGGAGAAACAGTTCGGATTCATCCGCAGCGAGCACACGCCAGACGATGGGTTCCATGGTTTCTGCGGAAGCCTGCCAGTAGCGGCCAAAGGTAACATATTCTCCGGGGGAAAATTGCGGAGGAGCAGCTGCTTCGGCCTCCATTGCGCCTGACAGCAGCAAAATAATTATAATAGGCGCTGCAATGATCTTGCGCAGGTAATTTTCTACCCTAGATTTAAACATGACCTGGCCTCCTTTTTAGGGTATTCTGGACAGTGCTGATATAATGTCCATGAATACGCCTTGAACACCGAAGGGAGATATATCCATAATTGAATTTTTGTCTTAATTTTCAATATATCATAATCATCAAGTGATGTCATGCTAAGGTTAACGGGAGACATTGGCTTTGAAATATGCCTGAAATATGAAGCGTGAAGATATTTCCTATGCCATCGGGAATTGCACGCAAATGGTTTGCTGCCCAGAATAGTAGTGTTGGTTGCTTCTCTTGCAACATGTTTTACTCTAGCTGTACCTACACTGGCAGCCGCAGATGTGCTGCCATCCCCACACAGTACTCAGGATATTCTTCGTATTATTAAGAGAGGCTCAGAGATTACGGTCGGAAAAAGCCCGCCGGGGCTGCCGACCTCCGATATCCCGGAGGCATGAAGCTTGCCAATTGAGGATAGTTACCTTTGAGGATGGTCCCTTTTAAGAATAATGCCTCTTGAGGATAGATAGTGCCTTCCAAGGATAATGTCGCCATTACATAATAGTGGTTGTCGATAACTCTTGATAAAGGCAAACCTGTCGAAAGGCGGAGACGCAAAGCCACGGATCTAAGGCCGCAAGGTTATGACCGCCGGGCTGCCGGGAGCAGAAAGCTGAATGCTTGACCTGCCTGGCCGCCGGCTGGGCAGGTTTTTTATGGTTTGGTTTATTACCGGGTGGCCAAATTACAAACGGAGAGCAGGGGCGGGATATTTATGAAGAAGCTTAACCGGCGTGTGTTGATCTATGGCCTGATGGTATTGTTGACGGGCTTGGTACTGGCGAGCTGGCCTTACCGGGCTCAAGTGCATATCCAAGCCCATCAGGTCCAGGCGGTGGCCGCCAGCCAGGTGGCTATAGTCGGGCCATACCTGCATATCGACAACCAAAGTCTTGATATCCAGGCCCGGCCGGCCTTGTTCATAGATGCCGATTGCGGCGATCTTATTCCGGACATTATGGCTATTCCGGAGGAACGGCGACCCTATATAATAGTAAGTGCCCACACCCAGCCCGACTTCCTGCCGGCGGAACTTTCATTTTATTGGTGTCCCCAAACCGGAAACAGGTCACCGGCCCTGATATGGTATGACCAAAAACTGATCGGCTATATGTATTCGGCGGTCGAACCCGAACTATATAAAATTCGGTACCCAATGCAGGTGGGGGAAAGTCAGATGACCAACCGCCTGACGGATGGCGGCGGACAGAACGCCGCCCGGGCCGCCCAGCAGATAAGCGGTACCCAATTGGTACCGGGAGAGACATTTTCTTTTTATGATTACGTGATCCCTTCGCGGGCCAACGGCTATGTAGAGGGATTGACACTGTTCAATACCGACGAGGGTCCCCGGTGGAAACCGGATCTGGGCGGGGGCATCTGCCGGACTTCGACGGTATTGAATTTTGCGGTGGAACAGGCGGGATTAGAGGTTTTGGAGAGACACCACCACACCGAATCGGTTACCTATGCCAAGTTAGGTGAAGATACGGCGGTAGCGCGCAGTTCTGGATGGGACTATAAATTCTGCAACTCCTCCGATAAAACCATCAAGATCGTGGCGGTCCAAAATGGTGATCAATTGGG
>JAAYJY010000261.1 GCA_012522705.1 Syntrophomonadaceae bacterium
CCGGGCTGGATTTCAGATGGGACTGCAGCGGGGCGTGGACCTGTTTTTTGGCTTGAGCAGCATTGTGGCCAGAATGGGCGAATCGTTCGTATCGGGAAGCAGTGGGGGAATAAACATATTGAAAAATTCACCCCAAATGAATGGACGGTTGTTCAAGGCTTGGCTCAACAGCAAGCAAGAGAAGGTTCCCATTAGACCAAAGGATGTCTGGAGCCTGAAGGGGTTGGCCTGTACCGGGACTGACAGCGCCAGTCTCAAACCCAAGATCGAAGAATACTGGGGAGTAAGGCCGCTGGAATTGTTTGGAGGCACTGAATGCGGTTGTATCGCCACGGAAACGTGGAAAAAGGATGGCTTGGTTTTTTATCCTGACGTCGATTTTTATGAATTCATCCCCAAGGTGGAGGTAGATAAAAGCCTTGACGATCCGGAATACCAGCCGAGAACATATATGATGAACGAATTGCTGGCCGGCAACCAGTACGAATTGGTGGTATCCAATTTCAAGGGTGGGCCCTTTGCCCGGTACCGTACCGGGGATATGTTCAAGTGCATATCCCTACACAACAAAGAGGAAGGCATTAACCTGCCCCATTTCACCTATATCGACAGGTACCCGACTATTATCGATATCGCTGGCTTTACTCGTATAACCGAGGATACAATCGACCAAGCCATACGCATATCCAAACTCGACATCGACGATTGGTTCGCGGTCAAAGACGTGACCGAAGATAACCGCACCTTTATGCATCTCTACGTCGAGATTGGGGCGGAGGGGACAAGATCAGGCCTGAATCGCGAAATCATTGGTGAACATCTATCCATATACTTTCGCCACATTGATTCCGACTACAAGGACTTGAAGGCTCTGCTGGGATTGGATCCTCTCACCGTAACTGTTATGCCCCGCGGGACCATGGGGCACTTCCTGGATAGATTCGGCCGTAATATTCGCCGCATGAATCCATATCATTATGACCTGGTCGAAATTCTAAAAATGGCTGGTGACAGCGTCAGAAGAGAGGTGTCTTGATGCCGCTCTCCCAGATAATGTATTGGTCGGTGCCAATGGTAGCGTTGGTGAGCTATTGCCTTCTGGCGCTGTTTCTTGGTTTCAGCCAGAAGGACAAACATATCCGTTATTTTCTTTTGGTCCTGGCCGCCTTGATAGTCTGGACATCCGGGGCAGTGTTTATGAAGTTGCAAATCTACCCCGGGGTTCTTTATTGGAATCGCATCATGGTCGCCGGAACCCTGGCTACGCCTTTCTTGATATATTTGTTCGTCAGCGTTTTCACCGGCACCATGAATCGGTTCTATATCGGCTTTCTGGGTTTGTTGTCCGGTGCGGCTGTTGCCGTAAATTTACTGGGTTACGTTGTTATTCATGCTGCGGTTGTTTCCAGGACCGTTTTGTATAATGGACAACCACATGAAATACTGGAGTTATCCTACCAGCTGGGCCCGGCAGCATACCCAATCTATGCACTTATGTTTGCCATTATTATGGCCATAATAATCAGAGCCAACCGTGGTCAACAGTCCGGGAAGATATCCTATAGCCAGATTAAGCTCATAGTTTTAGGCTCCCTCATCATGTTTGTGGGCTCCCTGCTGAATCTGGTGCCGGCAATCGGACGTTATCCAGTTGATATTCTAGCCACCTTTATAAATGCCATTCTAATTACTGTGGCCATCTACAAACACAAAATGCTGGAACTCAAGTTTGTAGTAACCAAGGCCTTGGCCTATTCGGCTTTCGCTCTTCTCCTGACCTTGTTCTATGTTTATCTGGTGGTTGTGATCCACGAGAATATCAATCCGGAGAATCCAAGGCTTGTGCCTTATATTACGGCTCTGGCCGCACTGGCCATCGCTTCGCTGTTTCAACCGTTGTATAAACAGCTCGGCCGAATGGTGGACAAACTGTTCTATCGGGCCGAATATATGCGGCGCCAAGCCCTGCGCAATTTCAGCCATGTCATCTCCAATAACCTGGATCTTCACAGTATCGCCAATCAGTTGATCGAATCGGTGCAGCAGGCTATCCGAGCCAATAACGTTTTAATGCTGATGAATGATGAGGAGCGCGGTGTCTACCAGATATTCCATAACACCTCCCAAATATTCCGGCCGGATCTGATTATACCAAACGACAATCCGATCGTGGTTTGGTTTGAATCAAACCACCCCAGTTTGTCCCGGCAAGAGATGTATTCGCTCCCGTTTTTTAAATCAATGTGGGACAAAGAGAAAAAGATTATAGAGGAACTGGGCATCGAAGTAGTGATCCCCATCAAAAGTCGCAGCGAGGTTATTGGTCTGTTAATGCTTTCCCGCAAGGATAGCAATACCGCCTATAATATGGGGGACATTGATTTGCTGACCTACTTGGGTGCTTCCACCGGAGTCGCTATCGACAACGCCCGTTTGTATTCCCGTTCCCAAACGGAAGCCATGACCGATAGTCTGACCAAACTTCGCAACCACCGATACTTCCACCGGTCGTTGCAGGAGGAGATCGAAAAACTGGGTTCCGGGGAATTGTCCCTGCTGATGATCGATCTGGATCTGTTCAAGCTCTTCAATGATCTCTACGGACACGTGGAGGGCGATAATGCCCTGGAAACGGTAGCCACCATTCTCACCCGCAATGTGGGTCAAAAAGGTATCGTATGCCGTTACGGCGGAGAGGAATTTACCGTTTCGTTGCCGCGATACGATACCAAAATGGCCTACGATCTGGCTGAAAAGATAAGAAAGGATATTGAAAAAACCTTCTTCAGTATGAACGACGTCACCCAGAGGTTCCTTACCGCCAGTATAGGCGTGTGCACCTATCCGTATGCGGCGCCCAACACCGAAGAATTGCTGAAACGGGCTGACATCGCCATGTACACCGCCAAGAACTCCGGCAAAAACAAAACCGTTATATATACACCTGAAATTCGAATGACAGAAACATCCTTACAGGGGATGATGAGCACCAGCGGGTCCATGAAACCCAATTTTGCGGCCACCATATATGCCCTGACCGCCGCCATCGACGCCAAGGACCACTATACTTTCGGCCATTCCCAGAAGGTAGCCGAATACGCTACCATTCTGGCCAGCAAACTATCCCTGGACAAATCCCATGTGGAGCTGATTCAGGAGGCCGCTTTGCTGCATGATATAGGCAAAATTGGCATACCGGAACAGATTCTGACCAAGACCGGCCGGCTTACCCAGGAGGAGTTTGACATAGTCAAGCAGCATGTGGAGATGTCGATCACCATAATTAAACACCTTCCATCGATGAACCATGTCATACCTGCAGTTATCGGCCACCATGAACGCTGGGACGGCAAGGGTTATCCCCGCGGTCTGAGGTGCGAGAATATTCCCCTGGCGGCCCGCTGCCTGGCTATCGCCGACGCCTTCGATGCCATGACCTCCAACCGGCCGTACCGCAACAGCATGACTGTCGATGCCGCCTTGGCGGAAATCGAAAATAATATCGGCACCCAGTTCGACCCGCTGCTGGCCAATATATTCGTCAAGCTGGTCCGTGATGGGGTGATAAAGGTGGAAAGCCAGCCATCGATCAAGGTGGTAGTATAAAATCATATGCCCGACCAACAGCCAGGAGCGGCCGGGGGATACAACCTCTGGCCGCTAATATTTTTTTGGTTCCTTCTGGCCAGGATATGGCAAAAGACAAGCAGGATTTGCTACCAGCGATAACAAATATTAAAATCAAATCAGGGAGGTATGCGCCATGCAAGTTACCATAACCATTCTGGTGGAGAATACCGCCCCCACTCCGGGATTGATGGGGGAATATGGATTTGCCTGCCTGGTAAAAAGCGATGACC
>JAAYJY010000262.1 GCA_012522705.1 Syntrophomonadaceae bacterium
AAATACATCTCCCGGCCTTTGACTACTTCCACCTGATTGGATCCGCAGGCCGAACAAACGAAACAGTAGGGGTCTTCCTGGGCCGTTTCGCCATCACAAACCTGACATCTTATCAAAGCTGGCACCTCCTCGATCTGCATATCTGCCTCCCGGAACAACTCTTCCTGGCTCAGAGCCTGGAAAGCAAGCCTCAGGCTGTCCGGCATTATCATAGTGAGGCTCCCGATCACCAGTTTCAGTTTGTTTATCCGGTTAATATCGTTCTGTGCTGCGCTATCCCGGATCACGTCCAGTACGCCTTGCATTATCGATAGTTCGTGCATAACCAAATACCTCTTCTGCTGCTAAATGGCCAAGGTTAGCATGCTTGATTCCCAATAATAAGCTCTATAAACGAACACCAAGCTTGATGCACAAATAACCAAGCGTATGACTCCTTCCTGGAATCGCTGGTACCTGCGTTGACTTCGGCATCCTGTTGGGAAGTTTTCTTCAGCTTAGGTTCTACTGCCCCCATATCAAATTGTTTATAACATATTGTCGATTGGTTACATGTTTATTTCGAGACATCTATCACAAAGTTTTCCGGTCCAATACCTTCAGCGCGAAGTGTTTGGTATACTATTGGATCCTTTGGACCCTGACACTTCCTAATTCTTTCCACAAAAAAAGCCCAGCCGGAAATGCTGAGCAATATACGCACTACAGACCGCACTTGGAAATAACCAACGTTCCAAATCGGCATATGCGTTACCAAGCATCTCCTTTTCGCAATGGAAGGCCCGCTCGTTTCCAAACGAACCCTGCCGGCCGGAAGTCCATAGATAATTCCTTAGGACGTTAGGCTCGGAGAAAATGGGTTTAAATAAAATTGTAGTTTAACGCGCTTATGCGCTAAGTACGTTCGATGTAGATTTACAAGTCTTAATACAATCGAGTCACCCGAGCAGTTGAATGCTCTGTCATTATATTCAACACGAATTTATATATTCCTGCATGGATATTGTTTTTTTATACCCAATCAGATTCCGGCAGGTTCAGGCTGTCGCTCACCGCAATGAAACCGGTTCACCCGCCTGGAGCATTCTTTTCTCCAATGCGGCCAGCAATTCCTGGAGGCCATCTCCGGTCTTGGCGGATACGAAGATCCGGCCGCTGTCTCCATCGGTCTCGAAATCCAATAGGTCGGTCTTGTTGTAAACAGTCAGGATCTTTTCCGGCGCCGCCCCCAATTCCTGCAGCACCTTTTCCACCACTTGTTCTTTCTCCAGACTAGCCTCCCCCGCGATATCGACAACGTGGAGCAGGATATCGGCGTCAATCGCTTCCTCCAGGGTAGAGCGAAAGGCAGCTACCAGGTGGTGGGGCAGGTTCTGGATAAATCCGACCGTATCGGTGATCAGGGCATCGGTCCCCCCCGGCAGGCTGATCTTGCGGGTGGTGGTATCCAGGGTCTGAAAGAGACGAGCATCCACTTCCACCGGTTGGTCACCCTTGCGGTGAGCGACCTTGCACAGGGCATTGAAAAGCGACGACTTGCCGGCATTGGTATAGCCTACCAGGGAGATGGTTTTCAACCCGGCCCGCTGCCGGTGTTTGCGATGCAATTCCCGGGTCTGTTTGACTTTATCCATCTGCTCTTTGATATCACGGATACGGCGGCGGATACGACGGCGATCCAGCTCTATCTTTTGTTCCCCGGCGCCGGCCCGGGTACCGATGCCACCGCTCAGCCTGGCCATCTCTGCCCCTCGTCCGGTGAGACGCGGCAGACGGTATTCCAAGCTGGCCAGTTCCACCTGCAGGATGCCCTCCCGGGTGCGGGCCCGCTGGCTGAAGATATCCAGGATGAGCATGGTGCGGTCGATAACTTTCACCTGCAGCGCTTCTTCCAGATTACGCAGCTGCACCGGCGACAATTCACTGTCGAAAATGACCAGGTCCGGCTGCAGTTCCGCTGCCAGGTGGTTAAGTTCCTCCAGCTTGCCTTTGCCAATGTAGGTGGAAGCACTGGGCCGCTCCCGGGCCTGGACCATGGTCGCCTCTACCCGGGCCCCGGCTGCTTCCGCCAGATCCTGGAGTTCCTCAAAAGATGATTCAAAGTCTATATGATGGGACTGCCGGGTCTTCACTCCTACCAGGATGGCCCGCTCCGGTTTTTCCACGTTCAATTGCTTCCCTCCCGTTAAATGGTTTTCATTTGGATCTCTTCCGGCCCCGGCCCGACTTAACACTCCAAGGCTTGGAGCCAGGTGGATCTGAGCATTTGGGCGGGTTCCCCATCCCAATTTTACTATTCCCGGTACCCCCGGTTTTACGACCCTCGACCTGGTGTTGGCTGCCCTTGGCCCTGGCCTCTAAGCTCTCCTTGGTCCTATCCTTACTGCTGACCAGCTGGGTGCTGCGGCTGGTGGCTGCTGCCGGGCCGCCTTTGCCCTTCCGCTTGGTGCGGCTGGCGCCTGTACCGGCTGCACTCTTCGGCTTGATACCGCTGGCATTTTGGCTGACCGCACTCCCCGGGGCTTTCACCAGCGCTTTGGGCCCGGAACCGATCAGGTCTTCCCGATGGCAGATCTGTAAGGCTTCCCGGGCCATTTTATGATTGGCCCGGTGGCGGTATTGCAGCAAGGCGCGCTGCATCCTGCGTTCTTGGGGCTGGCGGGGCACATAAACCGTTGCCCCGCTGACCGGGTCCATTCCAGTATAGTACATACAGGTGGAGATCGTCATCGGGGTGGGGGTGAAGTTCTGCACCTGCTCCGGGTAATACTGCAATTGGTCGCGCACAAACTCAGCCAATTGCACATTGTCCGTCAATGAACAACCGGGATGGGCACTGATAAAATAAGGAACCAGATACTGTTCCTTGCCAATCCCCTGGTTGACCCTCTTGAATTTTTCTATAAAACGTCTGTATTCAGTGTGTCCGGGCTTGTTCATCAGATGGGTCACCCGTTCCGAGACATGCTCCGGGGCTATCTTGAGCTGTCCGCTTACGTGATACTTGCACAGATCATGCAGGTAAGAAGAGCGGTCCCGCAGCAGCAGGTCATAACGAATGCCCGAGGCCACAAATACATGTCTGATTCCGGGGATTTGGCGGAGCCGACGCCATAACCTGACCGAGGGCGTATGGTCGGCTATCAGGTTCTTGCAGACACCGGGATACAGGCAGCTGGAGCGCCGGCAATGGCGGCAGATCTCCAGGTCTTTTCCCTTTAACCCGTACATGTTGGCCGAAGGGGCCCCCACATCGGGGATCGTGCCTTTGAAATCGGTATGCCTGGCCAGGCCTGCAGCTTCACGGGCGATAGAACCGGGGCTGCGGTTCTGAATGAACTTTCCCTGGTGCATTCCCAGCGAGCAGAAGGAGCATCCCCCGAAACAGCCCCGGTGGGTTACGATCGAAAACTGCACCGGAGCCAGACCAGGGATTCCTCCCTGGCCATCATAGCTGGGATGACTGCGGCGCTGAAAAGGCAGATCGTAGATCTCATCCAACTGGGCGGTGGTCAGGGGCTCGGGAGGCGGGTTCTGCACCACCCAGCGCCCGGCATGGGGTTGGGCCAGGGGGGCTGAACAATAGGGATTAAGGTGTTCCAGCATAGTGCGGGTTGCCGTCGTAAAAACCGCCTTGTCATTTACCACCTGTTCGTAGGAGGGCAGTTCTTCAGCATCAACGGGGAGCTTTCCGGTCAGATAGCAGGTCCCGCGCAGATTGTGGAGATAGGCGATATTCTGGCCGGCATGGAGCCGTTGGGCGATCTCCAGCAGCTGATATTCGCCCATGCCGTAAACCAGCAGATCGGCCCGGCTGTCCACCAGGATGGAGCGGCGCACCTGATCACTCCAGTAATCATAATGAGCCAGGCGGCGCAGACTGGCCTCCACCCCGCCGATGACGATAGGCACCTCCGGGTAAGCCTGGCGGACCAGGTTACTGTAGACAATAGTAGGCCGGTCCGGGCGCAGTCCCGCCCGGCCTCCGGGAGAGTACATATCCTCCCGCCGCTTCTTTTTATCGGCGGTGTAATGGCTCACCATGCTATCCAGGTTGCCTCCGGATATGGCAAAAAACAAACGCGGTTGCCCCAGGCTGGTTATGTCCTCCAGGTCGCGCCAGTCCGGCTGGGCGATTATACCCACCCGATAGCCTTGAGACTCCATGAACCGGCCCAGCAGGGCAGCGGCCCAGGCCGGGTGGTCGACGTAGGCATCGCCGCTGACTATGATCATGTCCAGTTCATCCCAGCCGCGGGATTCCATATCCGTCCGGCTGATCGGTAAAAGTTCCATTTCTATCCCTTTCGGTCTCATATCTCAACCCTGTCCCGCCCATGTACGCGGCACCCAATTCCGTTCCAGGCCGAGCCCTTTCGGTCTTGTATCTCAACCTTGTCCCTCTGAGACGGGCTGCAGTTCTTCCTGCAAATGTTCCCACCGTTCATACTGCTGGATCAGGGCGATTTGGATCTGTTGGTATTCCCGGCTGCAAAGGAGGGCTTTTTTCTCATCGCTATATGTGGTCGGGTTGGACATCTCTGCTTCCAATTCAGTTTTCCTGCTCTCAGCCGCAAATATGCTCTGTTCCAGGGTTGCTATTTCCCGCTCCAAACGGCGCTGAACCCGAAGCCTTTCCTTTTCTGCTTCCCGCTGGCGGCGGTCGGGGCCCGGCGATTTTCGGGAACGCTCCCGGGCAGCGGCGGATAATTCCTGCTCCCGGGCCAATTTCTTTTGGTGATAATAACTATAATCGCCCCAGTAGTACTCAAGCCGGCCGTCTTCAATGGCTGCGATCCGCTCGGCCACCTGGTCGATAAAATAACGGTCATGGGAAACCAAAAGCACCGTGCCCGGGTAGTTCTTGAGCATTGATTCCACCGCTTGACAGCTGGGTATATCCAGGTGATTGGTCGGCTCATCCAACAGCAGCAGATTGGCGCCGGTGAGCATCACCTTCAGGAAGGCCAGCCGCCCCAGTTCCCCGCCGCTCAGATCCCCTACCTTCTTGAGGACCTCATCAGCGCTGAAAAGCATTCCTCCCAAGGCGGAGCGGGCCTCTTCCAGGGTCAGGTCAAAGTTCTGGATGATTTCATCCAGGAGGGTACGCTCCGGCTGCAGATCCTTGTGTTCCTGCGAGAAACAGGCCACCTCCACCCGGCTGCCCAGCTTTATCCTGCCGGCGTCCGGTTCGACTTGCTGAAGGATCATCTTCAGCAAGGTGGTTTTGCCGCTGCCATTGGGTCCTAGCAGGGCCAGCCTGTCTCCCTTGTGAATAGTCAGGTCCACATCCCGCAGCAGGGGGCTGCCGCTATAGGATTTCTTGACCCCATCCAGGATCAGTACCTCATCGCCGCTGCTATGATTTATCCTCATGTTGCGGGCCCGCAGGCGACGGTCCGGATGGCGTTCCTCCAGGCGCTCCAACCGATCCAACTGCAGCTGGCGGCCCCGGGCCTGCTTGGATTTTATACCGGCTTTAAAACGGCGGATATAGGCTTCAGTCTTCTGAATGTGGGCCTGCTGTTTCTTCAAGGTCCGCTGATGGGCAATATCTTCAGCGGTCTTCTTGAGTTGAAATGCGCTGTAATTGCCGGAATAGGACCTGAGCAGACCGCCTTCCAACTCGATTATACGGGTGGCCACCCGGTCCAAAAACCTACGGTCATGAGATACCACCAGGACCGTGCCGCGGTAGCTGCGGACGAAATCCTCCAGCCATTCCACCGAATCCAGGTCCAGGTGATTGGTGGGCTCGTCCAGAAGCAGGATATCCGGAGACAGAGCCAGCAGGCGGCCCAGGTTCAAGCGGGTTTTCTGCCCGCCGCTGAAGGTACTGACTGGCTGTTGCATCTCTGCGCTGCTTATCCCCAGCCCGGTCAGTATCCTGCGGACGTTGGTCTCACAGGCATAGCCGCCGGCTCGCTCATAAGCCTCACTGAGGCGGGCATATTGTTCCATAATACGGTCCAGCCCGGATGCATAATCCCCCATCCGCGCCTCCAGTTCCCGCATCTCCTGCAGTTGGGCGGCCAGGGCAGCATAACTGGCCATCATCGCCTCCCAGGCGGTCATATCCTCACCGAAGTCTGGCATCTGTTCCAGGCAACCCAGGGTAAGCCCTGATGCTACTGTAATCTGCCCGCTGTCGGGCTCCAACGCCCCTATCAGACAATGCAGCAGGGTGGACTTGCCGGAACCATTGACACCCACCAGCCCTACCCGTTCCTTTTCCTGCAGGGCGAGACTGACCTGTCTCAGGACTTGCTGTTCACCGTAGGTTTTACTTATTTCATTGGCCTGCAGAACGATCATCTAAGTTTTGTTCATCCTTTGCCAAGTCGATTAAAACCTATTCTATCATTTAAACAGGGGGACAGAAACCGCATCCGTATAGGACCGATGCGGCGCCAGCGGAATAGTTTCGGCCCTGCTGGCGATCAGGTGTTTGCCGCGCGTCGACTTCCGCCGCCCGGATCACAGGCGTCTGTTGGGAGCGTAAAAAACCCCACCCTGGCGGGTGAGGCATTGGTAATGCTATTCATCATTATGGTTTTACCAGCACAACGTTGATGGCTTTGATCAAGGCTGTAGCTGTATCACCGATTTTGAATCCAGCCTCGCGCAACGAATCGGTGGTCATAACCGAAGTGACTTCGGTGTCGCCCACCTTAATAACAACTTCGGCCATTAGTTGCCCTTCCTTAATGTCGACTATTTCCCCGGTAAAACAGTTTCTTACCCCAGCTTTCATAATGATCCACCCCCTTTCCGTATAATTCAATTATATACCTTGCCAGTTTTGTCCACAAATTGGCATGACTTTTATAACAACTGCCATCGTTTCTCCCCTACTCCTTCATAATATTCCCTGCCAAACTAAATCTACTCAAACTGCAGAGGATCCATGACGACGGTTATGGGTTCTGACGAAGGGGCCTGACCAGAGGGTACCAGCTCTGTGGATGATCCGGAAACCGTCCCATGTCATCCGATCATCAAATTTCCCAAAAACTTTTATTAAATTACGGTTGCATATCCCGACAAGGTTGTGTAAAATCAAAATCACTAGAATTAGTCATAAGTTTCAGTCTTCGATCTCCGAGTCTCACTACCTAAAGTTTCGACTATGGTTATGAGACCGTTAGGGTGTAACGGGAAACGGTTGCGCCTCCCATTGTGGAAAGGAGTCAGCTAGGAAGGCTTTTCGTATGGTTGCCTTTATTAGCCGGACCTTTCACAGGTTCGGCTTTTTGTGTTTCCAAGTATGAAGCACGCAAGGGGGTCAAGATGGAACGGGACATTAGATTCTAGTATCCAATCCCATTCTTTTTCCTAACCCCCTTGCGTTCCTCCGCAAGGGGTCTTCTTTTTTTAGAGGGGAAAACGATATATATATAATTTGGAGTGATTTCCCTGATTGTTGATGATGACATGGATGACCGTTCAGAGGATGGTCCACATGAGGGAGGACCACTGAAAATATCAGCTTTCCGCCAATGAAGAGCCGGGCATACATAAGCCCCGCGATCAGGGGGACGGTTGAACGGTCCCCCTGATCGCTTTTTAGAAACTCTTAATCAGGGTAAAGGTACTCGTAGTATTGTCATGGATGACTGAAAACAGGTAATTACCGCGGGCAGTCAGGAACAGCCGGCACTTGCCTTCCCCGTCAGTCTTCAGGTGATGGGGGTAGTCACGACTCTGGGTACCGTTGAATGTAGCTCTGACTTCCGCCCCTGCCAGGGGTTGGCCATCTTTCAGCACCTGGATCCCGTAGTTTTCTCCCAACCGGGCATGGCTGTAGTCGAGCGGGACTATTTCCAGTGGCAGTCCCAGCGGCTGCAGGCCGCGATGGTGATGATGCCCCACCTCCATAACTGCCGTTGCATAAAGCTCCGATTCCCCCTTGTAGTGGACATAAATCTGAGCCAGGCCTTCCAATTCCTGGCCTAACTCGATCTCCATGGCATCGTGATGTTTGTGCAGGGCAAGTTCCCGAAGCTGCCCATTGATTCGCACAAAAGCCTCCAGTCCTTCCATGGATGCGGCTTCATGGGCCCGCATATTGAAACCCTGAAAAAGCTTCATCCGGGCTTCCTCCCCAGGGTGAAAATGGCCGTGATCGGTATCCGGTTCCAGCCACAATTCCAGATGCGGCCTGACCGCTGCTTCCTTGATTTCCTCCAGAACGATGCGATGGCGCACCAGTTCCATCTCCTTGATGCGGGCTTTGACCAACCGGCGTTCCCCAAAAACGTTTTCCAGGAATATATTGTCGTCATCGCCGGGTATGATACGGTCCACGCCCTCCATCAGCAGTTCTTCCAGTCCCTCGCGGCTTAAATAGACATTGGCTTCACACAAGGTGCTCCCCTCCCTCTACGTACAGGTTGGACAGACATACAGCTGCCCGTTCATGATAGCGCGAGGCTCCATGACCCCTTCCCCGCAAATGGAACATTGTACGGTAGGATAGATCTGCGCCTTCTCGGGGATGGCGAAATCTGCCTCCTGCCAATTGAACAGCTCCTCGAACGGGGTGGTCATGATCCTCTCGAAGATGGATGCCAGCAGGTTTTCCTTCTCCGCCGCTTCCTCTTCGGTAAGCGTCCCCTGGCGGCTCAGTTCCCGGTAGCGGACATTGTCGGGATGGGGCTGGGCTTGGTACTTTTGGGCGATACGCACTGCCCGGTCTTTATCCCGGCTGGCGATGGTATAAACGCTTTTGCCATAGTCCCTAAAAATCAGGTTGCCCTTGCCGAAGGTGCAGCCCAATATGGACTGGATGGCATCCACCCCGCAGGAGTTGGTCTCCACCACGGCCAGCAGTTCTTCATCCTGGTCCGGGCTTACGTCCAGATACTTCTGGGCGAATTCAGCTGCCCTTACTCCCATCAACAACCCCGGACATATATGGCCATGAAATTGAATGGCCAGTTCCAGGGGAGGCATATTCTTACACATCTTTTATACCCACCTCTCAATATCACAAAGTCGTCAATCTACTGCCTATTACTTCAAATCGGCCTGGCTGCCATCATATATCTCCCTCACCCTGGCCACCAGACTGTTCACCTGTAACGGTAAAGGCTGGTCGTTCACTCCGCATAGCTGCAGGTTGTATCGGTTCAGCGGCAGCAACACCTTGATCGCGGGGGATGAGGCGATGGCTTCAGCCATGCCCGGAGTCAGTTCCCCCAGGAAGGCATGGGCAGCTATGATAGAAATAGAACCGGCTATGATATCCACCCGCGGGCAGCAATAAACGATGGCATTCTCGCCGCTGGCCCCTTCGTTGGCCCCTGCTTTCAGCATGAGTGACGAGGCTACCGCATTGGTGCCCAGGCCGATGATATGGCAGGAGTTGCCCAGTTCCTGGCGGAGTTTTTCTACTATCAAACGACCCATCCCTCCGCCCTGGCCGTCCACGACCGCTATCCTCACCACTCATCCTCCTCTTTTTGGACCTCAGTATAACATACTGGAAGGTAAAACCCACCGGCCAAAATCACTCCTGAATCTAAATTCATTGAAGAGGATATTGGAGCTAGATTACAAATCCGCCGTTGGGGCTCAGCACCTGCCCGGTCAGAAAATCAGCCTGTTCAGAGGCCAGGAACCACAGGGCATAGGCGATATCCTGCGGGGTACCCAGCCTCATCAGAGGGGTGGCCTCTATCAATCGGCACCGGTCATCTTCCAGCAGGGATGCATTCATATCGGTGTCGATTATGCCTGGCGCCACACAATTGACCTGGATGTTGCTGGGTCCCAATTCCCGCGCCAGGGCTTTGGTGAATCCGATCACCGCCGCCTTGGCGGTGGAATAATGCACCTCGCAGGAGGCTCCCGTCAAGCCCCAGATAGAGGCCAGGTTGATGATCTTGCCCTGTTTGCGGCTGATCATCCCCGGCACTACCGCTTGGCAGCAGTTGAAGATCCCCTTCACATTTACGGCCAGCATGGCATCCCAGTCCTCGGTGGTTATGTCGGTGAACATCTTCTGTTGGGCGATACCGGCATTGTTTATCAGAATCTCGATGGCTCCGAAACGCTCCTGGACTTCGCCGACCATGGCCGCTACCTGCTCCCGACTGGAAACGTCGGCCTGGCAGGTTATCACTTGGCACCCCTCCCCAGTCAGCCCGGCCGCCAGGTCCATAGCCGCCTGCTGTGAATGAAGGTAGTTAATGGCCACATTGCAGCCCTGTTGGGCAAACAGTTGGGCGCTGGCTCGCCCGATGCCCCGCGAGCCCCCGGTGATGAGTACCGTTTTTTTCATAAATGGAGCGCCCCTTTCATGCCGCTGAACTCTGTGGCCCAGCTTCGCTCTTACCGCCCCGGGCCCATGAAGCCGCGACCCCCAGGCAGCATAATACGAAAAATATCATAAAGGCAATATGGATGGTGGACATCAATACCTCAGGGGCTACTTGGCTGAGCTGGGCTTGCCCCAAGTAGGCAGCCATTATCAAGGTGACGATCGCCATGCTGACTGCCTGCCCCACATTTCTCATGGTGCCCAGGGTCGAGGAGGCTATCCCGTATAAACGCGGCGGCACCGAACTCATCACCGCGTTGGTATTGGGTGAGGAAAACAGCGCGAAACCCAACCCGATTAGAGCCAGGTTGGATATAAGCAGATAGATGGAAGTCTGCTGGCTCAGGAATACGAAGACAAATATCCCGATAGTGCTGAGCAACATCCCGGTGGTGGCAACCTTGCGAGGCTCGATGCGGTCAGAGAGGCTTCCGGCCAGCGGTGAAAACAGGGCCATCATCAAAGGCTGGGAGAGCAGGATCAGGCCAGCCGTCTGGGAGTTGTAACCCATTATCACTTGCAAGTAGATGGAAAGCAAAAACCCCAGGCCGAAGGTGGCGCTGTAATTTATCATCGCCGCCAGATTGGAGAAGGCGAAGGTGATATTCTCCACGAACAGCTTCATCCGGATTAGAGGATGCTCCTGCCCCAGTTCAAACCAGACGAAAAGGCCCAGGCACACCACTCCCAGACCGGCGGCATACCAAGCCCAGGTCGAGGTAGACAGGGATGAGACTCCGTACAAAAAAGCGGTCAGCCCCACCACATAGAGCAGAGCGCCCGCCAGGTCGTAGCGCTCCCCTTGCGCGCCGCGCCACTCACCCTTCAGCCAGAAGGCGGTAAACATGGTTGCCAGCAGGCTTATGACTACTATGAAATAAAAAATGCTCCTCCAGCCGAAAACATGGTTCATCCATCCGCCCAGCACCGGGCCGACGGAAAGCCCGGTATAGGTGCTGGCCACCGTCACCCCCAATGCCTTCCCCAACCGGGTGGGCGGATATACCGAGGTAAGGATGGCAATCGATGTACTGAAGATCATGGCCGCGGCAACACCTTGCAACAGGCGCAGGGCTACCAGCATCTCCACCGAGGTGGCCTGGCTGCATAGAAAGGAAACCAGAGTGAAAAACCCCAGTCCGGACAGAAATACCTTGCGCCGGCCGATGATGTCGGCCAGACGGCCGAAGGGTAGTAATAAGGCCGCCGCCGCCAGAAGGTAAGCGGTAACCACCCAGCCCAGTAACAGTGCACTGCTGTCATATTCCTCCCCCAACAGGGGCAAAGCCAGGTTGATGGCGCTGCCGATGAACGGGACCAGAAACGCGGTCCCCGTGACTACCAACAAGGTCACCCGTTCCTGGCTCAAGTTTTTATTTGCCAATGTTAAATCTCCTCATACTGCCATGCCATATGGCTTATGGTTTAAAAAGTATGGCGGTCGCTGTTCTCCATCCCTAACATCATTTTTCTGTTATGCGCTGCGACACCATGTTCCTTATTATAACTGCTTTTTATTATTCGATAAACAAACCAGGACCTATGACGGCTGAGCCGCCCTTGCGAACATTTTATCCCATGTAGTTGTTGGCATTATTGAATTCTATTCTGGACAAGATAAATTTATCGGTATAGACGTAAGATGCTGATGACATTATTGGAGAGAGTGAGGTGGTCCGATATTAGCAGGTCCCGCAGTATTATTGCCCTTATTTTAATTATATTGATGAGCGTGGCGGCCGGATGTGGACGGGAGTCGGGTGAAAGAAAGCCCGCTGACAACAACCAGAATAATAAAGCGCCCAAGGAACTGAAAGTCCTGGGCTCCGACTTGGATACGGTGATCGCGGAACTGGACAAGAAAATAAAGGCCCGCAGCGGCGGGACCATGCAGCAAAGTATTCAACTGAACCCCCAAGCCCGGATCGGCGACGGGGAGTCGCCCACCGGTCAGCCTTCGCCTGGTCAGTCCTCGCAGCAACAGTCTGGTCAACAGCAAAACGATCAGAAACAGGGTGGCCAGTCATCCGCCACTCAGAAGAAAAACCAAGAGAACCAAGGCGAAGACGAAAGTGCAGAAGAAGGCGAGGGCGGGGAAGGCAGCAGCGAAGGCGGGGAGAGCAACGGTCAAGATGAACAATCTCAGGGTGGTCAGGGGTCATCCCAGGGCAGAATCACTGCCAAAACCGGCCAAACCGGCCCCCCCCAAGGTGCGGCCAGTCCACCAACCAGTGCCGCCAATGATTGGCAGAAGGAATTCACTAGTATGCGTAAGATCCATGAAAGCTGGAACGGTCTTATGCCCGAAGCTGCTGAGGCCGGTATGGGTACGGAAGACCGCCGCCATTTCACATCCGCCCTGGAACAGCTGACCCAGTCCATCACTGCCCAGCAGATGGAGGAAAGCATGACCGCCGCCCTGGAGCTGTATAAGAACTATGCAGAATTGACCAGGTATTTTCCCAATGCCGTGCCGCCTGAGTTCCACCGCTTGAAATACGAGGTGATGGCGGCTGTCTATGAATCCAGCCAGAGGAACTGGAGCAAGGCCGAGGAACATGTCCCCAAAATGCAGGAACAATGGCTGTACCTGGGGGCCAAGGCAAAAGACACCGACCCCAAGCTGCTTAATAAGACAGAATTTTCTATCATGGACCTGCAGAATGCAGTGAAAACCCGCCAGACAGAACTAGTAATGATCAAAGGCGAAATAGCCATGACCAACTTGAGCAACCTGCAGAACAAAATCTCCAGCTAATCCGGCGGCGGCCTAAACCAATCCACCCGAACAGGCCAATCCTCAGCCCAGGGGCAGTCTTCCGGCCAGGGTGCCGGAAGTTCCTCCGGGGATGGTGCGCGGGCCTCTGTGTCCTTAATATCGTTTTGCCTCCGGATCATGGCCGCCAGGCGACCGGGAAAGCCAAAGTGTTTAGCCAGTATGATCACCCCCATGAACAGGAAGAGTCCACCGGCCAACTTATTTATAAGGGCCGGCCCGATATAGCGGGCCAGGGTCAACCCCACCGTTACTTCTACCAATACACAAAGAGTGAGAGCCAGGGAGCTGGCCGCAAAGATGTACCAGCGCCGGCGGGGATTGTTGCAGGTGATAAGCAGTACCGCCAGCTGGGTCTTATCGCCCATCTCGCAGATTATGATGATTACATAGGCTGACAACCAGGTCAGAAACTCCGGACTCATCAGACGACCCCCTTGGCTACAATTGAAAATCACCGATAACCCCCAGCAACAGCAATGTCCCGAGGATCATGAAAATAACCCCTGACACCAGGCTGATAGTGGCGGGTTTTAGATAGCGGGCGACAACCTGCGAGCCAATAATGACTTCTAAAAAAGAGGCGCAGATTAGTGCGCTGGCTGAACCGAGGGCCACCCACCATATATAGGCGGGGTTGGCCCCGGCTAGCAGCAAAGTGGTGATTTGGGTCTTATCACCCATTTCAGAGACGAATATTATCCCCAGGGTCGATAACAGTAGGCGCCAGTACAAGCCTTTTTTACCACCTTTCAGGATTACCCGATAACGACTCCGGACCTGGTAACAAGTGTGGGACTTTGTTGCAAAGAAATATTTTTATAAATACCATTCCATCTACAAATTGCCGGACATCCAATTTTTTAACGGACATTGTTTACCGTCCACCACTGAATACTAAAATATCAGCATCATCTATTTGTTCAATGTATGAAAAGGAGTTGTAGCCATGCTCACCAGGGATGGAGTCATTGCCCGTCTTATTTTGGCTTTCTGTTTTTTCTTCCTGTCAGGCACCGAGATGGTCACCGGTTGGCCAGCCACTTGTTGCGGGGTTGCGGGGACAATCGAACTTGCCACCGCCATAAACCGCTGGTCCCCATTGGTGGAGATAGTCCGTTACCTGATTGGGAAATACAGACCGGAAGCAGTGCCCGCCAAGACAGAATAAAACCAACCGGATGCATAAATTACTAGTCAAGGTGAAAGTCTATAAACCAGAGTCAATTATTTTTAGCAAGGAGGTAACTTAATGTTTCAAGCTATCGTCCGCTTCATTGTCTCAGCCCTGGTGCTGCTGCTGGTCAGCTACTTCGTACCAGGAATGCGGGTGGCGGGATTCTGGGGCGCCCGGGCGGCGGCTGCGGTTATCGCGCTGATCGGATACTTAATTGAGAGATTGATGGGGGAAAACGTATCGCCGCGCAGTCGTGGCATCGTAGGGTTCGTAATCGCCGCCGCGGTCATCTACCTGGCTCAGTTTCTCATCCCGTCAATGCTCAGCGTCAGCATTATCGGCGCCTTGCTGGCAGCATTTGTGATCGGCCTGATCGACGCATTCGTTCCCACTACCATAAGATAAAGGCAATTATGACGGTTCTGTTGCCCGCCACAGCAGAACCGCCCTTCCTCACCTCTGCACCCACAAGGGATGGCGATCCCGGTTTTAATCCCATGACCATAATATGAATCCGCCCCTGATAAGGTCACTCATCCGAGTTAACCTTAATCTTTGCTCTTTTTCTGATAACTTTGTTTGTCCTATTCGGCTCAGAAGAGTTTTTCGGTTATTCCGACCATGGGTGTCAGCACTCCCCGGGTCAACCATTTTTACATTAGCTATATTGAACGTGGAAATCTTGATCCCTGGTGCTATGGCGCCACCCAAGCATTCACCATGTATTGCCAAGACTGTTAACCGGGTAACTAAAAGCCATCGATTTTCATAGACTACAGTGATATCTATGAAAGGAGGCTATCGGGTGGTTAATAATTTTGGAAGCCGCATCCTTTGTAAAGGCCGCACCGGTGATGATGTCAGGGTGCTGCAAACCCTGTTAAATCATCTGCCCGGCACCATAACCGGGCCAGATATAGTGGTAGACGGTGATTTCGGTTCGCAAACCCAGGCTGCAGTGCGAAAATTCCAGACCTACTTTGGTTTGACCGCGGACGGGCAGGTTGGCCGCAACACTTTCCTGTACCTCGGTCAAGCGACGGGGACGGCGGCATCCGGAAGGGTGTTCGGCTCACGGCACTTGCGCATCGGCACCAGCGGGCGTGATGTATGGATACTGCAAAACCGGTTGGCCAGCACCGCCCGGGATTACGCTCAAGCTTTGGGGGTGCCGGCCGATTCCATTTTCGGCCGCCGGACCCAGGCCGCGGTCATGTTGTTCCAGGGCGATTTCGAGCTCACCAAGGATGGGGTGGTAGGTAACCGGACCCTGTACCAACTTTACCTGCACACCTTCATGGGAGGCCGGGTTCTGCGCAGTGACTCTTCAGCTCAAAACCAGGGCTTCGATGTCTATTTCCTGCAAAAGAAACTGACCGGCCTGGGCTATTCTCCCGGCGCCCTGGACGGCAAATTCGGGCCCCGCACCGAAGCAGCGGTCAGGAGTTTTCAGAAGGCCGTGAACATTGCGGTAGACGGTGAAGTGGGACCGGTAACTTTCTATCATCTCGGGTTGCGAACCACTAATTAAGGCACTACCCCCTGCCCCGGCCTGCCGGTTTTACACCGGCAGGTCTCTTTTTTGTCCATGGCTGCCATCATATTCCACCCCCCCGCATTCCGTAAGAGTTTTTAGGATCCTTTCTCATATCCACACCCTTACCGGATTATCTTGACTTGTCCATATCAGAGGGCTGGGAGGCAATTTGAATAAATAATGGGAAGTCTATAAACTAAGTAACAACACTACCTGCTAAACTGCTTTGACATTGCGCCCAAAAGATATTTTCGAACCAGTGACCGTGCCCCAACAGTTTAGAAAGGAGTCACTCATGTTTTGGAAGAAGATAATCGTTTTATTGATAGTCCCATTCATGTTTATGAACTTGTTCCCAGGCCCCAGCGATGCCCCAGCTGATAATAAGCCAAGCGGCCTCACGGCAAAAACGGTAGTGCAAATGCAGCAACTCATGAACGGCAACGGCTGCTGGAGCGGAGCGGCGCAAGGCATACTGGCAGATGAAGCTTACCAGGCAGTGGTTGCCCTGCAGATGGACAACCACCTGCTAACCGATGGTCTGGTTGGCAGCCGCACCCGCCAGGCGCCTCAGCCGGCATTACCGGATGCGGCCGCCACTGGGCAGCCGGACATGGCTGAGGCTCAGGTCAAGGTTGGTTCATCGGTAGCAGCAGCTGCCAATGTTGAGCCGGCTGCCAATGTAGAACCGGCGGTCAAGGCCCCGATCAAGGTAGCCCAAAAAGAAGCCACACCGGTGCCGTCACGCGGCTCAGCGGCGGCCGAAAATCGGGTCATAACCATGGTAGCTACCGGCTATGACGGTTGTTATGAGTGCAACAAGCCTTACTACGGTTATCCGTCCTATAGCGGACTTCCCCT
>JAAYJY010000263.1 GCA_012522705.1 Syntrophomonadaceae bacterium
ATAACCTTACCATTGAAATGGAAACCGGCGTGGGCAAAACCTACACCTATATAAAGACAATGTATGAGCTCAATAAGCGCTATGGCTGGAGCAAGTTTATCATTGTTGTTCCTTCTGTCGCCATTCGGGAGGGCGTGTATAAATCCTTTCAAATGACAGAGGAGCATTTTACCGAGGATTATGGCAAAAAAATTCGTTACTTTATTTATAATTCCGCCCAGCTTACCGAAATTGACCGCTTCGCTTCCGACAGCGCAATCAATGTAATGATTATAAATAGCCAAGCATTCAATGCACGGGGCAAAGACGCAAGGCGTATCTACATGAAACTGGATGAATTTCGCTCCCGCCGCCCTATTGATATCCTTGCTAAAACAAATCCGATAATGATTATTGACGAGCCGCAATCAGTAGAAGGCAAGGTTACAAAAGAGCGGCTGAAGGAGTTTACTCCTTTGTTTACGCTCCGCTATTCAGCGACACACAAGGCAGACAGCATATACAATATGATTTATCGCCTTGACGCACTGGAAGCCTACAACAAGCGCCTTGTCAAAAAAATAGCGGTTAAAGGCATTTCTGTCTCCGGCAGCACCGCCACGGAGGGGTATGTATATGTGCAGAGTATTAACCTTTCCAAGGGGAACCCCACAGCCACAATAGAGTTTGATATTAAAAACAAAACCAGATTTAGCCCTAAAACAAGAATTGTTTCCGAGGGCTATAATCTGTTCGACAACTCCGGCGAACTTGCCGAGTATAAGGATGGATATACCGTTTTCAAGATTGACGGTAGGGATTCTTCCGTTGAATTTACGAACGGCAAGAAGCTGTTTGCTGGGGATGTTATCGGCGCGGTCAGTGAGGAGCAACTTCGACGCATTCAAATAAGAGAAACAATTCTCTCTCACATTGAGCGGGAGCGCCAGCTTTTTGCCAAGGGCATTAAAGTTCTGTCATTGTTCTTTATCGATGAGGTAGCAAAATACAAGCAGTATGATGCTCAGGGTAACGCGACGGGAGGAACTTATGCACAAGTTTTCGAAGAAGAATATAAATCCATCATCGGCAATATGCAGCTTGCACTTGATGATTCCGAAGAGTATCTGAAATACCTTGAGAATATGCCTGCGGAACGGACACATGCAGGGTACTTCTCTATTGATAAAAAGAGCGGCCGCATGATCGACAGCAAGCTCGGCGACAGGAAAGAGCGCACCTCTGACGATGTCGATGCTTATAGCTTGATTATGAAGGAAAAAGAACGCCTGCTTGACCGCCGTGAGCCCGTTCGGTTCATCTTCAGCCATTCTGCGCTCCGCGAGGGTTGGGATAACCCGAATGTGTTCCAAATTTGCACCTTGAAACAAAGCGGCAGCGATGTGCGCAAGCGGCAGGAAGTCGGACGTGGTTTGCGTCTTGCCGTTAATCAAGGTGGTGAGCGTATGGACGAAAATATCCTCAGTCGCGAGGAGATTCATAACATCAATGTGCTAACCGTCATTGCTAATGAAAGCTATGACAGCTTTGCCAAGGGCCTGCAAAGCGAAATCGCTGAAGCGGTCGCTGACCGTCCGCGCAAGGTCGAAGCGAAGCTGTTCGAAGAGAAATTTGGTGAGGATACTGCCCTTGCTGTCTATGAAAGCCTGATCGAAAACGGCTATGTCAAACGCGGTGAACTGACTGAGAAATATTATGAAGCGAAAAAGAACGGTACGCTCGAAGTACCGGAGGAAGCCGCCGACCGAGCTGCCGATGTTATCGCCGTGCTTGATTCCGTCTACGACCCGAATGCAGGCAAGCCGGAGGACGCTCGCAAGAGAAATTTAGAAGTCACGCTTGACAAGGATAAGATGAGGAGCCGCGCATTTCAAGAGCTCTGGTCGCGTATTAACGGCAAAAGCTATTATACTGTCGGATTCGATGAGGATGAACTGGTCGAGAAGTCTGTTATAGCATTAAATGCCAAGCTGCGGGTATCCAAGATTTATTTCAAGGTGGAGAAAGGCGAACAGACAAAGACAATTGAGTCCAAAGATCAACTTCAAGCAGGTGAAGCTTTTGTTCGCTCGGATATATTGCGTGAGGAAGCGTCGCCGTACACTGCTATGAAAGCGAGCAGTTCGGTTCGTTATGATCTCGTGGGTAAAATCGTCGCTGAAACAGGTCTGACCAGGAAAGCTGTAGCCAGCATTCTGGTCGGCATAGAGAAGATCATATTTGACCAGTTTGGAGATAATCCCGAAGAATTTATTATCCGCGCTGCCAATCTCATAAATGAACAGAAAGCCACAGCGATTATCGAACATATCACCTATGATAAGCTGAACTCGGTATTTAGTACGGAGATATTTACTGAGCCTGATCTTAAAAAAGGAGCCTTGGGCATAAACGCCATAGAAGCCAAACGGCATCTGTACGACTATGTTATCTATGACTCTAGCATTGAGCGAGATTTCGCCATTGAACTGGAAACACATAGTGAAGAGGTTGAAGTCTATGTCAAACTTCCAAGAGGTTTTTATATAAATACTCCCGTGGGAAAATATAATCCCGACTGGGCTATTGCGTTTTACGAAGGCAAGGTGAAGCATATCTATTTTGTCGCTGAAACCAAGGGTGATATGTCTACAATGCAACTGACCGACATTGAAAAAGCTAAAGCCCACTGCGCCTGCGAACATTTCCGCGCCATCGGCGGCGAGAACGTCAAGTATGATGTGATAAGCAGCTACGAAAAGCTGTGGGAATTGGTGCAGGGATAACAATGTAGGACTACCAAGGTTTGTTGGGAATCTCCCTTAAAGGGGGACAATTATCCGGGTGCGGGCCCCTTGTTCACCCGCGATCGGCCTTTTCCAAGCCTGGTGCTCCACAAATCCCAGTAGCCTTACCCAATCAGGTTGCAAAGGCCCATCAATCGGTATCGTTCTCCATATAAAAACAGTTGACATTTTTTCAGCGAAACATATAATACAAGTAAATAGATGATATGTCATATAAATTGGGAGCGATTACATGCTAAAGTTTTCAGATACCATGTGTTTTAAACTCGGGGCAGCCAGCAGAACTCTCCAAAAATACTATAACAATCGCTATGCAGAATATGGAGTAACGGTTGCCCAATCCTTCATCCTTTTCGCTTTAACTGAAGACAACGGCCAAAACATCAAATCCCTGGCGGAGAAACTGATTCTTGACAGTTCAGCTGTTACAGGATTTATTGACCGATTGGAAAAAGAGGGGTTTGTCCGGAGGGTAGTAGACCCTAATGATAGGCGCTCGTTTCTGATTTACCTGACCGACAAGGGTAAACGAACTGCCCAGGCAATTGATCCGATAACCAAAGAGGTCAACGATCTTCTGAGAATGGGCATGGATCCTGCCATGAATGCGATGTGGGACAAGTATTTGGATAATATGGAGGGCTATCTTAAATAGCCCCTTTTTTTAGAGAAATACATTAGATGTCTTATATTAACATGTAAAGTAAAACCGAGCAGGCAATTATAATGGCTAGTCTAGCAAACCATGATTGATCCAGGACAATCTTGAGGGGAGTGATAATGGAATTAGTGACATTTTGGCAACCAAAGCTGTATATATCGAAACATCAATTATAGGGGGCATGAAAAATGGTAACCGAAACAAAAGATAAGATTCGTCAGTATGTATTAGGCTTGGGTGTTGATGACGTGGGTTTTGCCAACATTAAGGATTACTCCAGTCCCCGCTCCCCGGAAATCGCCAGTCTATTCCCCAGCGCCCGATCTATGGTAGTAATGGCTTTCAAGGAAGCATCCAACTGCGAAAGTCCCTCTAGTTCTATAGCAATGAATGGTCGCCTGGACCTGATGGAATTTACTCGTTCCTGTAATTACAAATTGACTCGTTACATCGAAAGAGAATTTCATATTCCCGCCATGTCAGTGCCGGTTTCATATCCCTTAGATATGAATGCCAAGCACATGGGGCTGGTTGGCGAAGTGTCTTTGCGCCATGCCGCACTGGCGGCAGGATTGGGTAATTTCGGTCGCCATAACCTGATAATGCACCCCCGTTTGGGTACCCGGGTTATTTTTACGGCGGTCCTATCAGAATTGGATCTATCCTCCGACCCTCCGGTTACTGAGGATCCATGCATATATTGCGACATTTGCGTAGAAAGCTGCCCGGTGGGAGCACTGGACGAGGAGGGAAAGACCGATGCGCTCAAATGTTTGAGTAACTCTCAGCCTCATGGCATAGGTGGTTCAATTCGTTTCTGGCAGAAGTTTGTCAAGGCTTCACCTGAAGAACAAAAAAAGATGTTTTACAGCGAAGAGTACATGCGGAATTACCAAGCGCAGATGATTGGGTTCCAATATACATGTTTCAACTGCTATACTTCGTGCCCCATTGGAAATGATCTTTGATGAGTTGGATCAACCCTGAAAACTGGGGGAGGGGTATAAGGAGCTAATTATAACGGTCTCTTTTTTAGCTAAATGCGTTATATGTCATATATATATGACTCAAGCATTATGAATAGGGGGAGCGAGATGGGGTTATTCAGAAGTACTTCATTAGAGAAGGAGTGATAACTTTTGGCTATCAGTATTGATCTGTCCGGAAAAGTAGCTATTGTGACAGGTGGAGGCAGGGGGATTGGGCGTGCCATTGCTTTATCATTGGCGGACGCTGGAGCAGATGTTGCGGTAGTTGCCCGTACTTTGTCCCAGGTGGAGGAAACCCGGGACTTGATATTGAGCAAAGGACGTAAGTCTTTGGCTTTTAGCATCGATGTTACCAACAAACAGTCTGTTACTGATATGGTCGAGGAAACGGTGAAGACATTGGGAGGCGTCCATATTCTTGTCAACAATGCGGGTATTACTCGTCCTGCCCCGTTGTTGGAGTATAGCGAAGAAAACTGGGACACCGTCATGAGCATCAATGTCAAGGGGATGTTCCTATGTACTCAAGCTGTCGGGAAGCATATGGTAGAACAGAAGTACGGGAAGATCGTTAATATCGCATCAACCGGCGGAGAGATGGCAGGCCCCGGCAATGCGGTCTATCATGCCAGCAAGGCTGCTGATATCCTATTCACAAAATCGGTCGCTCTGGAGTGGATCAGGTATAATATCAATGTTAATGCCATTGGCCCCGGATTTACCAAAACCGAGCTTCTGGACAATTTCCGCAATGAGGAGGCGCTTAAGGCAACCTTGAAACAGATTCCTATCAGAAGATTTGCCGAGGCAGAAGAAATTGCTTCGGTGGCAGTATTCCTGGTCTCCGATTTGGCCAGTTATATGGTGGGGGAGCATGTTATTGTTGATGGCGGGTTGATATCCACTTAGAATATTGAAGCCTGTGACCGTGAGAAGACCCGCAGCTTCACCGCTGTGCCACGGAAGGATTCAAGCCTGGGAGATATGCCGATAATATCTTTCAGGCTTGATTTATGGTGGGGGTGCAAAAAATGGCTTGGCTCTATCTGATGATCGCGGGTACTTTTAGGCATGGTGGAACGAAGAATTAGGCAACAGCACTTTACTTATGTAAAATAAAGATATCGTTATATCAATAAGATCATAGAGGACGTGGACTGAATAGGGGAGGTTAAAGAATGTTAGGGAATTTTAGCTATTCAAACCCCACCAAGTTGTATTTCGGAGAAGATTCATTAAAGTCCCTCAATAAGGAACTTCCCAAGTATGGGAAAAATGTATTGCTGGTTTATGGGGGCGGGTCCATCAAGAGAACTGGACTATATGACCAGATAATAAAGATTCTTCAGGACAACGGCAAGGGCATCTTTGAGGATGCGGGAGTCATGCCCAATCCCACCATTGAAAAAGTATATGAAGGCTGCCAGCGAGTCAGGGAGAACCAGGTCGATTTGATCCTGGCGGTGGGCGGCGGTTCGGTGATCGATTATGCCAAAGCGGTATCAGTCTCGGCCCATTGTGAGGAAGATCCGTGGGAGAAATACTTCCGCCGCATGGTGGATGTCGATAACCCCATAATCCCGGTAGGCTGTGTTCTGACCATGGTAGGCACCGGGTCCGAGATGAACGGTGGTACGGTTATCACCAACCAGGCTGCCAAGCGAAAAATCGGCCATGTGTTTGGCGAAAATGTTTTCCCCAAGTTTTCGATCTTGAATCCGGTATTTACCTATACCGTACCCCATTATCAGATGGTGGCCGGATTCTTCGATATTATGTCCCATATCCTGGAGCAGTATTTCTCTGGCAGCGACGACAATACCTCGGACTATATCATGGAGGGATTGCTGAGGTCATTGTTCCACAGTTCGAGGATCGCGGTCAAGAACCCTACCGACTATGAGGCGAGAAGCAACATCATGTGGACCGCGACCTGGGCGCTTAATACCCTTATCGCCAAGGGTAAATCCACAGACTGGATGGTTCACATGATGGGGCAGTCCATCGGCGCCCATACCGATGCTACCCACGGGATGACGCTGGCGGCGGTCTCCCTGCCATATTATCGGGTTATCATGCCTTACGGACTGGAGAAATTTAAACGCTATGCCATCAATGTCTGGAATGTAAATCCGGGAGGGAAAACAGACGAACAAATCGCCCAAGAGGGTCTGGGCGAAATGGAGAGCTGGATGAATGAGATAGGCCTGGTCATGAACAGCAGGGATTTGGGTGTGACCGAGGATATGCTGGAAGCCATCGCCAAAGGTTCTTTCATCCTGAAAGGCGGATACAAGGTCTTAAGCCGTGATGAAATCGTCGATATTTTAAAAGCCAGCATGGCCTTATGATTTAATTGCATGGTTGTCTTTACCAGCTCCCTTGAAAATCGCAGCCTTCTCACGGGATTCATACCGGCGCGATGATTTCGCTATTGGTCGGTTATTTCGATTATTGAGGACAGCAGATAATCTATATTGCCCGACTTTGTTCTGCTGGCGGAATAGTGGTATTTGCACAGTTCACCGGATTCTTTTCTAAAAGTAACTTCAAAATTCTTGACGAATCCATCCCGGCTGATGTGGTTTACCACGATATCCCGCTCGCCAAAATCTTGCCAGAGATTAAGCTCCATAACCGTTTTGCCCAGTATTTCTTTGCGACTGTAACCCAGGGTTTTATTCCAGGCATCGTTGACTTCGATGTAAATACCGCTAAGCATCCCGGTGATCGCCATCGCCACAGGACTCTGAAGGAAGGCACTGGCTAT
This sequence comes from Syntrophomonadaceae bacterium, assembly GCA_012522705.1. Taxonomy (GTDB): domain Bacteria; phylum Bacillota; class Syntrophomonadia; order Syntrophomonadales; family Syntrophomonadaceae; genus PHAA01. Next base: position 7,207 of record JAAYJY010000263.1, read on the forward strand.
CAGCAGCAGACTGTCTTCCGGTAATGTTTGTATATATTCATCCAAGTTGAATGGTTTATCTGTCTCCATAGATCCTCCTGCAACCAAATTCATAATGGTATCTATTATAACCGTTCCCCAGTCAATCTTACCATAATGCCAATATTAATATATAAGATCATGTGCACCAAATCCCTGGGCATGCAGGGGCGGGCCTTGAAAAATGCACTGGTGGAGCAGATTTTAGAGGTGGAGGCACGGGGCGGCAAGGAGGAATTGTGGCCCCTCCTGACTGGCCAGCGGGTCAGGCAAGCCTGGCAGAGCGGGGATGTGGAGTCAGCCGCTTTTTATGTCGGCCAGTCCATCGGTCTGGTCCACCAGGTGTGCAGCTGCCAGGAACTGCTGGATGGGATGATGCGGGATGCCGAGCAGGTTTTGCGCAGCAGCCTGGAGAAGTTCAGCCGTTAGACGGACAAGCCGTTTATGTGTATTTGCTCTAGGCTTCATTTAACTCGGCGCAGGTGAGCTGTTTCAAGCTGTAAAACATCGACCTTGGCTTCAATGCGGTCTAAGGCGGTAACAATACGTTCATTAACATCGTTTTGTACTTCCCTGGCATCAAACAAAGCGCTGACTTTTTCAGTAAGCTCATTTTCCATTCGTACCTGCGATTGACGAATTTCCTGAACGTCCTCGGTTAATTTACTGACCTGTCTGGCCAAAATGTCCTGCCCCTTCTCGAGAACCACTACAGTGTCTTCAATATTACCCATGCGATTGTTCATGGTCCCCATATTATCTTCCATGTTCCCCATGCGACTGTTCATGGTCTCCACGTTATCTTCAATACTCCCAATGCGATTGTTCATGGTCTCCAGTAACGTCAAGATCTTCTCCTCATTATTCATTACTCGATTCTCCTTGATCTTTATATTAATTATCTTCGTCCACAATCCAATAATAACACTATTTGTCAAAAGTGTCGGTTAAGAGGTGACCAATATTTGCGCTGCCTCAGTTTTTTTCGTAGTGGTATTCAATCCCATTAAAAAAGCGGCTCCCGGTCAGGGCCGCTTTAAAATTATGAAGCTCCAACGAACCTTTATCGACTTACTCTCCTTACTTTGGCCTTCCAACTTTGTTTCCTGTCTTTCAACCTTTCATTTTACCTTCGTCCTTGGAATTTCTCTTACTTTTGGTTTATTTTCAGTTTAACTTTACTTTTATCATTTTATTCTCTTTACTCTTCTTTTCAGAATTTCTTTTAAATAATGAGATTTTAGTATTGTCATTCTGTTGTAAACCAATTTCTTTTACTTTTCTTTTGGATATAGTAGATTTTTTCCACTTGGCAACTTTACTTGGTTAAAAGTCTTTTGTTTCTGTTTTTCTGGCTTTGGTTCGGATTTTTGTCTTAGGTATTCCTTGGAGCTTACGAGTAGTATATGCTCCGCGAATCCAAGTGTCAACAATTGTGAAAGTTAGAATTTTCATAAGGTTTTCACTGTATTTGGTCTGAGACTTATTGAATTTTCATGGTATAGTTGTGCTGTGTGCCGAACCCTTTTCTTTGGTCATATCATTCGATGCAACCTACGAAAGGAGAGATACGCATGGCTACAACCGCCCGTGTATGGGAAGATATCGTGGAAGAAAACAGGGATTACGTTTACAACTTGGCTTATTATCTAAGTCGTGATCGCTACGCTGCCGATGATTTGACGCAGGAGACCTTTCTCAAGGCCTTCGAAAACCTGGCTAGTTTCAGAGAAGAATCCAGCCTGCGGACCTGGCTCTGCAGCATAGCTGTAAATACGTATAAGATGAGCCGCCGCAGAAATTATAAGCATAAGTCTATGTGTCTGGAAGTGATGACTCCCCCGGAAAAAACCATCGACCCAGAGAGAATTATCATCAGGAAGGAACTGCAATGGTGTATCCACCATGTACTGCAGCACCATGTCAGCCGGGACTATAAGATCATACTGGCACTAAGGGACCTTAACGACATGAGCTATGAGGAGATAGCGGAGGTGCTGGATATTTCGGTAAGTGCGGTCAAATCCCGATTACACCGGGCCAGGATGGCTTTCCGCAAACACCTGGAGAAATCGGGATGTGCCAAGCTAATGAAAGACTATACGTGCTATTGTGAGGGAGTAATGCTGGCATGAAATGTTCAACCGTACGCAACCAGTTCAGCCGTTACCTGGAGAATGATTTGGATGCCGCCACCCGGCAAAAGATCGACCAGCACCTTGAGGACTGCGCTGAATGCGAAAAGGAATTGACTATCTTCATTAATTCGATGCGGATCCTTCGTGCCGCAGTTAAGGTTAGACCGGAAAAATAGCACCTGGTAATATAGCAGAGGTCCGCCAGGCCTCTTGGATGCAGAAAGGCCATGTATCGTTACCGCGATATATGGCTTTTCTATGTTTTAAGAGTTTTACTATGTGACTTCATGAGCATTGATATGGGTAAGGGGCTCAGCGTTACAGTGGGATTAGGTGTGAGGGGTGGTAAGACCGCATTGCCGGTTCCTTTATGGGCTGGCTCCTATTCTGCGATTACCAGGAACTAGCCTGGCAGCCAAAAAGTTTTTATAATTTTGGCGAAACATTTCTCAAACCAGTGCATCTATATAGTAAAAGAACCAAAAAGGAAAGTCCCGTAGTGCACGATGGGACAGGCAATAATGATCGGATTTCCCGGGAAATCCAACCAGCAAGTTTTCCAAGTTGTCTTAAGTCCATAATAGAAAAGGAGAGAGATGTTTTATGAAGACCGAACAAGAATACAGAGATAGTATCAGAGCCATGCAGCCAATCGTATATGCATTTGGCGAGAAAGTTGCGCAGGTTGTTGATCATCCGACATTTGCCCCCACGGTGAATGCTATAGCTCTAACCTACAAGATGGCCAAAGAAACTGAAAATGAAACTCTCATGACGGTGAAATCACCCTTCACCGGCAAAATGACCAACCGTTTCCTGCACATCTGCCAGTCACCGGAAGAGTTGATCAAGAGAGCTGAATTGAGCAAATTCCTTACTCCGTTCCATGGTGCTTGTATAGGTGCCCGCTGTGTTGGCACCGGCGCCCTAAATACCCTGTTCATGATCACGGACGACATTGACAATAAATATGGCACTGATTATCACGATCGATTCGTTAAGTTCTTGAAACATGTACAGGAAGAAGACCTGGTGACCAGCGGTATGGTGACCGACGCCAAAGGCGACCGGTCGTTAAGCCCCAGTCAGCAGGCCGATCCCGATGTTTATCTGCATATAGTGGAAAGACGGGAAGACGGTATCGTGGTCAGTGGTGCTAAAGCGCATCAGTCCGGTGCGGTCCTAGCCCACTATAACCTGGTTGTTCCCACTACCTCCATGAAGGAAAATGAAAAGGATTTTGCCATCGCATTTGCGGTACCCCCCAATGCTCCTGGAATCACCCATATAGCTGAGGGACCGGCTCCCAATGCCCGCCGTCTTATGGACACCGATGAAATGGATTTCGGCAATGCCGAGTATGGTGTGCATGGTTCCACCCTGGTCGTATTCGATAACGTGTTCATTCCCAATGAGATGATCTTCATGTGCGGCGAATATGAATTTGCCGGAGTGATGGCCAATACCTTCGGCACCTTCCAGCGTCTGGCTACCGCTTCCTGTAAATCGGGGCATTGCGATCTGACCTATGGAGCAGCGGCCGTGGCAGCAGATTACAACGGCATCGAAAAACTGAGCCATATCAAAGATAAGATCGTGGAGATGTCTTTCCAGTCCGCCCTGGCCTATGGAACCGCCCTTGGCGCAGCTTATAAAGCTAAAGCTCATCCCTCCGGCGCCTATATCCCTGACGACCTGCTCGTCAATGCAGCCAAACTGCAGGCGGTGGATGCGGTGTGGGAGTGTTCCAAACTGGCTACTGAGGTAGTGGGAGGCATCGTTTCGACCGCACCGACCCAAAAAGATTTTGACAACCCGGAAATTGGAAAATATGTGGACAAATATTTCAAGGGCAAAGCTGATGTTTCCACCGAGAACCGGGTACGGATCGCACGCTTGATTGAGTACCTGTGCGGCCAGGGGTCCATTATTCCTACTGAGTCTTCCCATGGTGGCGGGCCGGCGGCGGTTCAGAGATTAGGGATGCGCTTGAACAATAATGTCAATTACCTTAAAGGCAAAGCCGAAAAGATGGCCGGCATCAAGAAATAAAAATGTACTGCCTAATACAAACAGATGAAGACAAAACGCAGCAGGATTAACAGCAGCTAAGAGTAGACCATATTCAAATAGCGATCGTTGCTACCTTAAACCCCCCGGCTGCTCATATCAAGGAGTGGCCGGGTTTGTCTTGAGGCGGCATGGTCCGCTGCGTGCCTAGACATGTCAATGCTTAAGGCTGGCGCCCAACCGAATCTTCAGGAAGGATGGAGAATTATGAATAAGATAGGCAGCTTCGATGAAGTTATCGACAAAATCCAGGATGGCAGCATTATAATGATAGGCGGCTTCTTCGCGGTCGGCACGCCGATACGAGCCATTGAAAAACTGGTGGAAAAGGGAATCAAGGATCTCACTGTCATCGCCATCGCGAATGCCAATCCGGCAGGTCATTTCGATTTCGCACTGCTATTTGAAAACCATATGATCAAAAAATTCATCACCTCCCATACCGGTACCACCCCCATAGCCATAGAGCAGTTCAAGAAGGGTGAGGTAGAAATAGAGTATTACCCCATGGGCAACTGGATTGAAAAGATCAGGGCCGGAGGAGCAGGTCTGGGTGGAGTGCTGACA
>JAAYJY010000264.1 GCA_012522705.1 Syntrophomonadaceae bacterium
CCTTTACTATAGTACGATCATGATTGATCTCGGTATTGACATCGTTGAACATCTTCCGCAAGGCCGACCATCGATTACCGGGATCTTGACGGTAATAATCCCTCATCTGGTCTATGTAGATAAAGGGGAGGCTCTCCTTGAACGCCCAGGAAACCTTCAGATCATACCAGATTTTGGCCTGCTTGCCCTCCTGGAGGGGCTCGGCCGGGTACCGGACCGACTCTCCCTTATCGTCGATGCAGGTGTAGTCGGCCTTAATCGTACCCCGGGGATTCCCCCGGTAAGCCCTTTTATAGGCGTGGCCCCGTAATTCGAAGCCCCAAACCTTCAAGCTCATATTTTTCCACTTCTCTAGTACGGTGTCAAAATAAACCTGGATCACGATGTCCTGTTCCGAGTTATGGAAGTAGAAATCATCTAGGGTGAACGTCCGGTCGGTAGGCCAATTCTCCCCCAGCACCAGGTTCAGGGCCTTAAAGATATTGCTTTTGCCAGCATTGTTGTCACCGATAAAAACCGTGTAATCTTCCGGATAAAGGTCAAGTTCCCGGATACTGCGATAGTTTTCGATATGGACCCGGGTGATACGCATCGGTATAACCTCCTTTGCGTAGCGTCGATGGCGATCAGCGGGGAGCACTCCCATGCGTCACGATCCGTCCGCGCTCCATTATTGACCGGGCTCTCGGTTGAGGTGATATTTATCTTATATATAACAATATTACAGCAATTTGGCAAATCGGCGGGAGGCTGCAAATAAGGCCACTACGTCAATATTAAATTGAATCGGCATATGCAACGGCCAGCAGTTAATCCTCTTCGCCCCATCTCCAGAAAGACCCCAATATCCCGGAAATGGCCGGCAAACTTTTGGTTTTTTGGTATCTCCGCCAGTGGGGCGGGAACAGTTCTCGGTAACTCCGGTGCCCATACCGCTCATCGATGAGCAATACCGCACCCCGGTCGCTCTCCGACCGAATCACCCGACCAGCGGCCTGCAGGACCTTGTTCATCCCCGGGTACCGGTAGGCATATTCATACCCACGGCCTAGCTTTTGCTGGAAATAATCCATGATGGTGTCCTGCTGGAGGTTCAATTGGGACAATCCCACACTGACCACCACTGCCCCGATCAAGCGGCTGCCCACCAGGTCGATGCCTTCCGCAAATATCCCCCCCAACACGCAGAAGGCTACCAGTGTCCTCTCGGGCTCAGGTGCGAAGCCGGCCAGGAATTCCTCCCGCTCCGGCTCGGCCATACCACTTCCCTGCACCAGCGTTTCCAGGTCCGGAAACATAGTGGCGAATACTTCATAAACATCCCGCATATATTTGTAGGATGGAAAATAGGCTATGTAATTGCCGGTTTGGGCAGATACCAGGCCGCCGATCAGACCGGCTACCTCTTCCCGGCTTCGATCCCGGTCCCTATAGCGAGTGGAGACCCGGTCGGCCACCAATAGGCACAGATTATCAGGATCGAAGGGAGATTCCAGGTCCAGAAAACCGTCCCCTTCGGTCCCGCCCAGCATGTCCCGGAAATATGGCAGAGGGGTGAGGGTAGCTGAAAACATTATGGTGGCTATTCCCCTCTGCAAACACTCCGCCAGGAGATGAGAGGGGTCCAGGCAGAATAGTCTCACCGTAACTTCATGACGGTTGGCTTCGACCAATGTTACATAGCGCTCGTCGTACAGATCGGCAATACCGATGAAATCAAGGGCATCGAAGTAGAGCTGCAGGAAGTCCCTATCTTCCCCCAACTCCCGGTTTTCCTTCAGCATCAATTCAGCGCCCGATGCAAATCTGTCTACCAGGTCGATAAACTCATCCGGTCGGGCCGGGATGATCTGATAACCGCTGTCTTGGCATTGCTTGCGAAGGTCGATCAGGAAGCGGTTGATCGAATTAAGCACCTTGTCCAACGGTTTGCTGCGGCCCTTGTGTTTCTTTTTAATTTTAAAGAAACGGCTTTTGTCCAGCTGGGCGGAAAACATCTCCCGGGAGCGATCGACCAGATTGTGAGCCTCGTCGATCAGGAAAACATGGTCGCCGCCGCCGGCAGCGAAAAAGCGGCGCAGATAAGCCCGGGGGTCGAACACATAGTTGTAGTCGCAGATGACACAATCGGCCAGCAGGGACAGATCCAGGGACAGTTCAAAGGGGCAGACCCGATGCCGGCGGGCGCATTCCTCGATCACCAGCCGGGACAGGTCGTCGCTGGCCTGGAAGGAATCCAGAATGGCGGCATTGATCCGGTCATAATGCCCTTGGGCGAATTGGCAGTAGTCGGGCCGGCAGGCAGTCTGGTCACAAAAACAGATCTTGTCTTTGGCAGTCAGGGTCAAGGTCTTGAGCCGCAGTCCCCCGACCCGCATCCTGGCCACGGCCTCTTCGGCTACCAGTCGGGTGGTGGTCCGGGCGGTCAGGTAGAACACTTTGGCGGTTATCCCCTCCCCCACGGCCTTAATGGCGGGAAACAGGACGGATATGGTCTTGCCGACGCCGGTGGGGGCCTGGACAAAAAGCCGGCTGCGGCCGGCTATGGTTCGATAGGCAGCTACCGCCAGTTGGCGCTGACCGGGGCGATAGGCGGGAAATGGAAACTGCAGCAGTTTTATCGAATCATCCCGGGTCTTCATCCACTCTGCCGTAAGGCTAGCCCACTCCGCATATTGGGCGATGAGATCACTGACAAAGTCGTCTAGCTCAGCCAACTGGAAGGTTTGGCCAAAACTCTTGGATTGGTTGGAATCCAGATTGAAATAGGTCAACTGTATAATTACCTCGGACAGATCGTTCTGTACTCCGAAGATATGAGCATAACATTTAGCCTGTCCCCAGTGCGCGGGGTCAAAATCCTCGCCAATAAGCCCTATAGGAAGAGCGGTGGTCTTTATCTCTTCCACGATGCAAACCCCGTCATAGCTAAATATCCCGTCGGCGCGCCCCTCTAAAAGGTACTCCTGACCCCCGTAGCAGTAACCTCCGGAAAGAAACACCTCGCTGCGGTAATCGTCATACTTCTCCCGGTTGGCTTTTTGCAAGGCACGATGGGCCCGGGCGCCTTCCTGCATCCTGTCCCCGGACCTAAAACGGTTGTCTATATCCCCGCTGCGCATTATCAGTTCCACCAGCTGCCGGACTGGAAGTTTGATCACCATTTGCCGCTCCATTCCACCATGATAATTCTCGTGAGATCAACTGCATGATAGCATAAGCCCCCCGCTTGAGTCAGTTGCGAATGGGCAACCGGTAATTACTCCAAACGTTGCGGCAACCATAATATTCGATGCAATTGGGCAAAATATAATCGAAAGCGAGGTGAACAAATATGGCTCTACTGGGAGATCCTTTTGTAGGCAATATTCCCCCTAAAAAGCTAAACCAAGCGGAGCTGCTGCAAGCCCTGCGGGTTGATATGGCGAATGAGCTGGAGGCCATTATCGGGTATGAAACCCATGTGCAGGCCACTGATGACGAGCGGGTAAAGAAGATCCTTACCCATATTGCCAATGAAGAGAGGCGTCATGTGGGAGAACTACAGCAGTTGATGATGATGTTGGACCCCGGCCAGGAGGACTACGTCCAACAGGGGGTTCAAAAGATCCAAGACCAACAGGCGCAAAATTTCCAACAGCCGTTGCAATAACCGCCGACATGATTAGGGGATGGTACCGGACCGCTGGTCCTGCCATCCCCTATTTCAAGCCCAGATTTAAATGACCATTAATACTGTACTCTCTGAATCTGCGGAAAACATCTGCTAGAACCCCATTGCTTACCACCAATTGGTTGATCCAGTGACCGGTGCTTAAGGGACTGAATTGCAGCTTAAGCCTCAATCGATTCCCGCCGACCGGCATAGAAATGCCAGCCAATCAACTCTTGCGTCTAAGCGGAACCTGTCGGTACGGCCTCGGTAGTATATACTACCCCGATGGTCCCTAATCCAGTATGTAAGCCGATCACCGGTCCAATAGTGCTGATAGTGATGGGACAGCGATATTTACCTGACAGTTGCTGTTTGAGTTGGGCCGCCCTTGCCGGCGCGTTTATATGATGGACGATGATCTCCCGCAGTCCATATCGCCGGGCATCAGCTTCGAGCAACTCCAGCATACGCTGTACGGTTGCCGCCGTCCCCCGGGCTTTGCCCCACAGATGCGTCATCCCCGCCTTCATATCGACTGTCAGGATAGGGCGGATTTTCAAGATAGTGCCCAGCAGCGCCGAGGCAGTGCCGATGCGGCCACCCTTCTTAAGGTATTCCAAGGTTTCCGGCACGAAATAAAAATGCACCCGCTCCCGGATCATTTCCGCCGCCTGTATGGCCTCATCAATATACTGCCCCGCTTTGATGCAGCGCGCTGCCTCCAGAACCTGCACCCCAAGGGCCATGCAATTGGTGCGGGAATCCACCACCTCGATCCGGGCGCCCGGTATTTCCTTGACTAGTTGCTCTTTGACGCTCACCGCGGTTTGGTAGGTCCCGCTCATGGCAGAGGAAATAAAAATAGCCAGAACCTCGTTACCGTCCTGGACTATTTTCTTGAAATCTTCATATATGTCACCGACCGTGGGTTGGGAAGAAGTGGGTATTTCCCCCGTTTCTTCTATCTTCCCGTAGAAATAATCATAGTCGACCTCGGTCTCCTTAGAGTACTCATCACTGAAATGCACGCTCAGAGGTATGACCCGGATACCCAATTCCTCCTGCTGGGCAACACCGATATAAGCGGTGCTGTCGGTAAATATTTGCACAGCCATGCCTGGTTCTCCTCTCACCCATTCTCCAGTCGGGAAGAACCGCGCCCTGCCACCTGCACTCCGGTCCGCTCGATTCGGAGTCTGCTGAAGCATCGGCCGCCCCCAGACTGCCAAACCCTTCCTCTTCCTCAATATGATTATAACCTGTCGCTGACGAAGGCCTCAAGAGTCGGTTGAGTCTATAACAGACCTGTTGGCCCGTGCTCCGGACCGATTGACCAGCGGTGATATATGATAGGGAAGGCTTCAAATCGATACTGGTCGGCAGACAAGCGGGCGCCTGGCCGGGGCACCACCGCTGAACAAAAGGATCCCCGTATTCGGCACCGATTTTATATTATTCCAGGTCGCTGCGGGCCACCTTGAAGCCAGCCTGCCCGGCAGGCTGGACATCGAACATCTCGTCCAGGTGCATGCAGCAGACCCGGGAGCGCATCCCCACGGGGATGATTTGACAGAGTTGGCTGAACGCCCATATTGTCATGTTGACAATAGTCTGCCTGTTATGGGACCGGCATAGTCCCGGGCAATCAATAATCTGGCTGGTCACACTACGGTCGATCGCTGGCATACGGAGCCTGACACCAAATTTGCCCTTCCATCACTCCTTGATTACGGTCAGATCAGCGATCGGTTTGCGGGGCAAATGCTTTTCCGGGTCGGCGCTGTAGCCTGCCACCACGATGCTTACCAGGTCCAAATGGGGCGGGATCCCCAGGATTTCTTTGGCGGCGGGGGTGTCATAAAGGGAGAACCAGAGGGTATCCACTCCCAGGGCATGGGAAGCCAGCATTATGTTTTGGATCGCTGCGCAGCAGGAATAAGCATAGCCGGTCCCCTGTTCCTTTATAAATTGGTCCGCGCCGGTATCCTTCGGATCGGCCGCGACCGCAATAAGAACCGGAGCCTGCACCAGGAACTCAAACGAATACTTGGAGACCCATTTCCAACCGCTTTTGGCAAAGATGGTTTGGGCCAGCACCTCACAATGGTCTTTCAGCTGCTGCTTTAGCGCAGGGTTCTTGATGACGTAGAACCTCCAAGGTTGCAGGTTCATGACCGAGGGTGCCCAACCGCCGGCCTCCAGGATCTTCATCAGCTTTTCTTCTTCGATGTCCAGGCTCTTGTAATTCCGGCAACTCCACCTTTGTCTCAAAGCCGCAAAAATATCCACGCCTGTCCTCCTTTCTTAGTGTCCACTGCCGACAACATAAGTGCTTGGGTAAAACTGCGGGAAGTTTCCTCCCTGGAGTCCGTCCTGTTTTCCTTGCAGAGGTCTTCCTGTACTTGCATTTTACGGTATCAAGCTAACAGTTACAAAGCCAATTGCGCGGCCACCAAATAAATTACTTGTTTTATCATTCTTAGGAGGCAAAGGTAACCGGGAATCTCATCAAAAAAGGTAATATCGACCTTTATACAGTGGCTGCTAACGCTCAGCATGACATACATTAAGTGACCTGATCAGTGGTCCCGCAATTGCTGGAACTTGCTCAAAGCAGCATACAACCACGATATATGGCAGAAAGTATACTGTATATTGCCTTGCCACCGGTACCAACCTTTTATATGCTAAAGACTGAACATACGCTATAGTTTGAACATAATTTGGAACCGAGGTGTATTGATGACCAAGAAAACAAAAGTCGCCGTCATCGGCTATGGAAATGTGGGTCACTATGCCGCGGATGCGGTGCTGGCGGCTCCTGATATGGAGCTAGCCGGGATTGTGGAACCTGCTTACAGGGGTAACGACTCCCCCCCTCACCAACTGGTCTTTGCCATCGAAGAACTGGGACCAGTAGATGCGGCCTTACTATGCATCCCCACCCGGGCAGTCCCGGAAGTAGCCGCTCAACTGCTGGCCAAGGGGATCAACACCATCGATGGTTATGATATCCACGGCCAACTGGCCGACCTGCGCCTGCAGTTGGACACCATTGCCAAGACCTGCGGCTGCGTAGCTATCACTTCCGCCGGATGGGATCCGGGTACCGATTCCATGGTGCGCTGTATGTTCGAATTAATGGACTCTCGCGGCTTAACCTATACCAACTTCGGACCGGGTATGAGCTTGGGTCATACCGTGGCTGCAAGATCGATTCCGGGTGTTGAAAATGCTCTGTCGATGACCATTCCCACCGGCACTGGACTGCACCGGCGCATGGTCTACATACAGCTCCGGCCCGGCGCTGATTTCGAACAGGTGGCGGCGGCAATCAAGCAGGATTGCTACTTCGTCAAGGATGAGACCATCGTTAGCCAGGTAGCCGATGTAGAAATGTTGATGGATATGGGGCATGGAGTGAATATGGAACGCAAAGGAGTGTCGGGTTCTACCCATAATCAATTGCTGAGCTTTGGCATGAAGATAAACAATCCGGCCCTTACTGCTCAGGTCATGGCAGCCGCAGCCCGGGCCGCTATGAAACAAAAACCGGGCGCCTATGCCATGATTCAGATCCCTATCATCGACTATATATACGGTGAACCGGATGATATCATCCGCCGACTGGTATAGCCGCATCCTTCCGTTATACGCCAGCGGGAAAAGACCCGCAATGTGATGTATGCAGCTCGTTCCAAGCATGATTTTACCTTAAGCACGAGGGTGTAGGTTTATCGCCCTGCCGCTCTATACCCAGCCCCGCATCTTGGCGGCATGGGCTACCCGGTTTATAGAAATAACATAGGCCGCATCACGGGTGTATAGGTTGCCGCGGGCAGCGAGGTCCCGCACCGCCCGGAAAGCCGAGGTCATCTTCTGGTCCAGCTTTTGCAGCACTTCATCCTTTTCCCAATAATAGTTGGCATTGGACTGCACCTGTTCAAAGTAACTGCAGGTAACACCTCCGGCATTGGCCAGGAAGTCTGGTATTACAAAAATACCGCTGTTGCGGATGATCTTATCCGCCTGGGTATTGACCGGCCCGTTGGCGCCTTCGGCGATGATCTTGACCTTTTTACTGATTTTGTCCACATTGGCCAGGTTTATTTGATTCTCCATGGCGGCGGGAATCAAAATGTCGACATCCTGCTCGATCCAGGCATCACAGGACTGCACCTTGCATCCCATGTCCAAAGCCTTGGATTTGTCGATACAGCCGTACCGGTCGGTGATATTGGGCAATTCCCGGGCGTCCAGACCTTCTTCGTTGGCATATGAATAAGCCATCTGGTCGGCATGGTCCCAACAGGCAATGGATACGATATGACCGCCCAGTTCTTGATAAAGCTGAGCCGCGTACTGGGCTACATTGCCGCAGCCCTGAATGCTGGCGCTGGTGTTCTGGATATCGATCCCCATCCCCTCCAGGGCCTCGCGGATGGTGTATACCACTCCATACCCGGTAGCTTCCGTCCTGCCCAGGGAACCTCCCATCTCCACCGGTTTCCCGGTTATGAAGCCCGGATATCTTCCTCCGTGGATGGTTTCAAACTCATCCAGCATCCACAGCATGTGTTTGGCGTTGGTCATCACATCGGGAGCAGGTACATCTATCACCGGGCCTACATCCCAGGCAATCTGGCGCACCCAGCCACGGCACAGCCTTTCCTGCTCTCCTTCGGAAAGCTGCCGGGGATCGCAGATCACGCCGCCTTTGCCCCCACCCAGCGGTATGTCGACCACGGCACATTTCCAGGTCATCCACATGGACAGAGCCCTGACGGTGTCGGCGGTCTCTTCCGGATGAAAACGGATCCCTCCTTTGGCCGGGCCGCGGGCGTCATTATGCTTCACCCGATAGCCATTAAAAATGCGGGTGCTGCCATCGTCCATTCTTACCGGGATGGTAAAGTGGTATTCCTTCATGGGCTGGCGCAGCAGTTGCCTGGTAGCATAATCGAGTCCGATTATTTCTGCTACCCGGTCGAATTGCGCCTGGGCGTTCTCATAGGGATTGTAGGTCGATGATGTCATTTGATTGCCTCCTCAAAAAGCCGATGTCAAAATAAATGTCAAATAAAAGTATAGCGTAATTAAAGTCGATAATGCAGATGTATACAGTATATTACGAAGCCGTGGCAATCGCATGATACCGGGCTTAAGTACATATTGAAGAACACCGATAAATCATGAGTTGGAGGAAATTTCGAAAACACTGCCTTCCTTTCGGAATCCGAGTTTTTGATAGTAGCCATCTTCATCCGACATCACATATACGGTCCGGCCGGGATAATCAATGCTTACACACTGCAGTAAGCCGCGACCGATATTCCTGCCCCTGCATTCCGGTCTCACCAACAGATCGCATACATAAATGTAGAAGCCGCAGTCATCAAGGGAGCGTGAATACCCGCACAGAAAATCACCTTCATAGGCCACATAGGTGATTGAACTCTCCAAGGCGGTCTGGTATTTACCCGAGACTACGGCAGCCGAATAGCACTCCCACTCTTGGCTTTGCTCGGCCAGCATTTGCATTACCTTTTCCTGATCGATTTCCTTAATATAGCGCCTTATTAGGTCTTTGATCTCAGAATCTCGATTGCCGGCAATATTGGGACGGTCCGCCATAATATAATCCTCCTGCTTTTCTTTGCTCCAATTTTAGAATAAGGGTCAATATTAGTGTACATCCTAGTATTAGATTTAATTAAAGGAGGTAGGTTAAGAGTGAATCAGCTTTCCACTAGGGAACTTCTGTATCTGGAGGATTCCAGCAAACTCTTCGAGTCGATCCAAAAAACGTGCAATCACGCTATGCAAGAATGTGCCGATCCCCAAGTCAAGAACCTCATCCAAAGTATGAGCGGCCCACACCGGCAGTGGATCCAGAGTTCAGCTTCAATGGTGTCCGGACGCACCACTATGCAGTAAGGAGGAATGACAGTGTCTAAAGATATGGAATGGATGGGCATTCTCTTGAATGAACATAAACTGGCGGCCAGCATGCTGACCAGTGGCGTTATCGAAAGTGCCAATCCTCAAGTAAGGCAGCATTTCAGCAGTCTTCTCAATCAAACCCTGGACCATCAAAAACAGATCTTCGATTTGATGAACCAGAAGGGCTGGTATAAGGTAGCCCCGGCTCCCCAGGAAGAGCTCACCCGGATTCAACAGAGCTTCACTACTATGCAGCAGCAAATGCAGTAACGATCCTGAATATAATAAAAGGCAGCGGTGTCATCCCCTGCTCTCTTCATTAAGGAACAAGGAGCATGACAGAAACCCGGCCCAGCCGGGTTTCTGTTTTTATGTGGCCTATTCCCTGCCTGTATCCCAAAAAAGCAAGCCAGAACCCCATCTGACCAGGTTTCTCTTTTGTGGATAAAATGAATGAGCAAGGGTCTTAGGATCACATACTCGCTTTAAACGCAAGCACAACCCCCCTTGGTTCACCCATCTATCTATCCGCAGATGTATACTATCATTTTTGCTCGATCTCGGTAACACATTCGTTTTTGATCTTCCCCACCAGGAACTGCAGGGCATCGATGACATGAGGCCTGATATCGCCTCCGATCAGAACATACATGATGTCATCCCCGACCTCCAGCTGGCCTTTGTTGAGCCATACCTTAATATAGAAGATGCCTTCCATATTATATGTCTCCGCAATCACCTCATCCACTTTAGCGGCATCGTAGGCGAATTCCATCCCCTTCACCGTGGAACCATCATCGAGTCCCTGGCGGACCTGAGCCTTGGGCGTTTCCCGTACCACCCCATTATGGATTAAATACATCCCTACTTGACTAGCCATGGGATGCGCCTTGGCTTCTTTAAGCCACTCATCTACCGGGGGCAATGCCTTTTTGGCCTTATTATTCATGAATACACACGCTCCTTCTAATTAGAATTCTCCCAATCTTGCGAAAACCATTCCATGAAATCATGATCCGACAAAGTGCCGGGCACAAAGTAAACAATCGGAGCAATACTCACTTTCGGACTTGGAAGCAGCATTGGAAAATTAACTTTGACCCGTGTGATTCGGTAAACGGCGGGACGGGACGAAATAGAATAAGCTCACAGACTCTCTGGCAGGCAGGCCACCCGGGCAATCTCGTTTACATAGACGATTTGTAGCTTGGTTCCATACAATTCACTCAAGCGTTCCTGTTCCAATATCTCATCCACGCTGCCCGTTTCCATCTGTCCGGTACGCGACAATACTCCAGCTGCCCCACCCAGCAGGATGGCATGGTCAGGATTGTGGCTGGTCATAATTACGGCATATCCTTCCTCTGACAATCTTTTGATCATGCGCAATGCTTTCATCTGGTTGCCATAGTCCAATGCCGAGGTAGGCTCGTCGAACAGTATCAGCTCAGGTTTTTGCACGATAGCCCGGGCTATTGAGGCCAACTGGCGCTCTCCCCCACTGATATGGGTCACCGGCTTGTGGGCAAAGTGGGTCAGGTTCATCATAGCGATGGTTTCATCCGCCAGCATATAGTCTTCCTGCTTGGGCTTACTAAAAATACCAAGATGAGGAGCCCGTCCCATGACGATAAATTCCCGCACCGAGTACCCATAGGTGACCAGAGTGCTCTGGGGCAAATAAGCTATCTTCTGAGCTATTTGGCTGGGAGACATATGATTCACATCTTTGCCGTCTATAAGTATTTCCCCAGCGGTAAGGGAATAAAGATGGGTGATGCAATTGAGCAGGGTGGATTTACCGGAGCCATTGGGCCCAAGAATCGTAAAAATATCACCTTTCTCAATTGAAAAGCTGACATTGTTTAATATGAGACGTTTGTCCTGGTATGCAAAACAAGCATTGTTGACTTCCAATAACGCTGCCAAATCAAATAATTCCCCTTTGCTTGATCAAAATCCAGGCGAAAAACGGGGCCCCGATAAACCCGGTCAGAATTCCTAAGGGCAACTCTCCCCCGGTAAGGGTCCGCGCTGCCGTATCTATAATTATCAGGAAACCAGCGCTCATAAGGGTGGCGGCCGGCAGCAATCTGACGTTGTCATTACCTACTACCATCCGCGCAATATGGGGCATGATCAATCCTATCCATCCTACCGTACCGCTTAAACACACCGCACTAGCCGTCAAAAGGGTAGCACATATGATGGCCACCCCCCGTTCCAGTTGCAGGTTGACACCCAGCAAACGGGCTTGTTCCTCTCCCAGAGAAAGGATATTGATACGCCAGCGCATCATGATCAGCACCATTCCGCTTATTATAATAATCGGTGCGATATTAAACAGGTTGTCATACGTCACCTTGGCGATGCTGCCCAATTGCCAGTAAACCATATCAGCCAACTCGGTTTCCGGATCAGCTATATACTTCATCAAGCCTAATATGGACATCATGAAACCGCCCACGATGACTCCGGATAGCACCAGGGCAATGGTTGATTTGCGACGCATTAGAAATGGGATAAGCAAGGTCAAGGATACCGCGGCCAAACCGCCAAAAAATGCAAACACCTGAATCTGGGCATTGCCCAATCCTAACAGAATAGCGCCGGCAGCACCCACGCAGGCTCCTGATGATACGCCCAGAATATCCGGGGAAACCAACGGATTCTCGAACATTCCCTGATAAGTCGCCCCGGCCAGGGAAAGCGCCCCTCCCACCAGAACCGCCGCCACAACACGCGGCATGCGCAGATTCATGACCACATCATGCATGGTTTGGTCCCAAGTCTGCTCCAAGGGCCAAACTTGGGAACCCAAAATTCGAACTACCTCCTCCAGGCTGACGTAATACCTGCCCAAAGCAAGTGCTGCTATGGCCAACACCATAACACCCAGGCTCAATACCAGCATGATCCTGCCGAGACTGCGATCCTGCGGCAGCTTTCTTGTTTTAATGGCCCCTTTGTTATGCATAGCCTCTTTCCTGCCCTGCTCACAATAAATGGTGGCAGAGGCATTCCTCATACCACCATTTACGTTCTACATTCTTATTGATTTCACCTATTCTCCCGTGGGTGAATTCTTGCCGGCCAGAATAGCATCAGCGTATTCGCTGGAAAGATCGTAATCCAGATAGTCTTTATAGAAATCTACCGTCATCTTCTTAAGATCCACATCAGCAAACTTGTCCGGATACAGGGTCTTGGCCATCCACACTACCTGTAAAGCCGATTCCGAACCAAATCTATCCCACTGGAAGGTACCCTGGGGAATTCGATAAACATGCCCGTCTTTGATAGCCTTCAAATTGGCCAAGTTCGTGTCTGCCATCAGTGCTTTATGAGCAGTAGCCTGATTCAGGCCGCCTACCACGATGTAATCAGGATCGAGCTTGATCAATTCCTCGGGAGTTATTTCCTTGGTCATGCCCTGGAATAGCTCGGCGGTAGCTAGTTGTCCGCCGCCCATGGTTATCCATTCTTCCTGCATCGTCCCTGATCCGCCGGTGGAATAGGGAGTTTTGCCCGATTGCCCATCAAGATAATATACTGTCGGCCGGCTTTCATTCGGTACGTCGGCCAAACGGTCTTGCACCATCTTAATATTTCCATCCAGGTAACCAACGTAGGCTTGAGCCCTCGTGGTTGCATCCCCACCTAATGCCTCCCCGGTTTTCAATACCGATTCCTTGAGCCCTTTGTAATTATTAAACATCATGCACAGGGTAGTTAGACCAGCGTTGCGGAAAGCCTCGGCATCATTGGCATTGGCGGTTATCACCAGATCCGGCTTCAATGTCAGCAATTCTTCAGCGGTGACCGCCGACCCCGCCCCAAATGCCGGTTTTTCAGTAATCGCAGGATTAACCAACTGCATCCAGGAAAAACTCTGCGTCTTCAGAATCGAAAAATAGGCAGGCTGTTTGTCGGTAGCACCCAGGGTGATCATGATTTGGTTGCTGGAAGGCCAGCAGTTGGCGACGGTGTTGACTTCGGCAGGCAGCTTGACTTCTACCCCAGTCATGTCCACCACTGAACGCTGCTGGGGCGGAGGTGTGGTCTTGTCTTTGTCAGCGGTACTATTACCGCAGCCGGCCGCGACGGTCATCATCATGACCAGAGTCATCAGAGCAACGAGCATCCTTTTTCTCATCCTTTTGACCTCCATTCCGATAAATGATGTTTCTATCAAAAAAAAAGGCATGTGCCAATGAAACACATGCCTATCTTTGTGATAAACGGTTGAACTGGCCTTCTTCTCAAACACGGAAAGCTTACCGATTTCTCGACAAACTCATTGGGTTTTTCTCCATGGGCTGACGCCTTTAGGAACCAAAACTCGAAGTCCTATGTAAGTATGTAATTCTAAGCATTATTTGAGGTCGGTCATGTTGGCAAATAAAATCTGCTAAGCTGGATTTTACCATATTAATATCGATCGTGGTTCCCCAAGTTCAAAATAATAAACTGAACACTGAATTCACTGGCCGGAGATCTGTTTAAAGCTTCAGTTGCTGCGGTTGCCACCAAATAATATAGGTCTTGGTCTCAATACGAAAAGTATGCGTTCCTTCAGGATTGGGTTTCAAATACTTATCCACATTTTGGCGAAATATGTTTTCATTCTCGGCAGGGAACTCATGTAATCCGCGCAGATCATCATAAGCCTCCAGTGGCGAGGAATAGTTGCAGGTAAAACCGTCTTTGACCACCCGAAGAGACGGATCTATTCCCATATCATATAGCAGATTGAAGGTCACATTGTACCCCAGCATCCGATTTTGGGGAGGTATTGGAGTCACGGTATCAGAAGCACCGATAAACAGGCTGTCGCAGGCTTGTTTTAGGCTGGGACTTTGAGCAAAGCTCAGCACAAAAACGTACTTGTGGGCGGCCGAATTTAATTTTATCAGATCGGCCATCGCTACCGAGCGGGAGGCAATTATCACATCATGTTTTTCGATGTTTTCTCCGATGATGGCATCATCCCAGGTGAGCAGGCGGGTCTCAAGATTGTTGACCCCGGCTTCCCGGGCATTTTGCTCACATACCGCCAACATTTGCGGTGCCACATCCAGGGCTGTGACCCGATCCGTTTTCTGCGCAATCGGAACCGCCAGTCTGCCTGGCCCGCAACCAATATCCAAGACTGAATCAGAGGGATCGAGGATCAAGGTTTCCAACTGATTTCTGGTATATTCCTCCTCCAACTTGGCCATCTTGTCGTACATAACTGCTGTCTTACCCCAAAATTCGCCCGGATTATCCTGCATTTGTTTATGCAGGGCACCACCGTTAAACCCCCGCATGGCTAAGCTCTGCAAAGCTGCCCAGTTAACAATTCCCTTCATGATTATCTCCTCACTTCATACTATAGCCAAACAACAAGCTCAGTTTAACATAATCTTATTTTACATGGCTTGGAAAAACACAAGGAAGGAAAGTCGGAGAACTTTGCCCCACCTGCTTCCCATATGCTTTATACTATAGATATGCGGCAGAGATAGCAATGGAACTGCCTTTTGCTCTAAGGGAGGAGAACTATTATGACTGGAAATCAACAAGCCCGGAACTGGGCCATGGGTTGCCATCTGGCGGCCTTGACGGCTTATGTGGGAGTACCTTTCGGTAATATTTTAGGGCCGCTCATCATTTGGCTGCTGAAAAAGGATGAATTCCCACTGGTAGATGAGCACGGCAAACAGTCGCTTAATTTCCAAATATCCATGATCATTTATGGTCTGGTGCTGGGGGTGGCCATAATCATATCAACCGTTACCGTGATCCTGATACCAGTGGCAGTTTTGCTGGGCATGCTGCTGGCCTTCATTATTATCGCTGATTTTGTGTTGGTCGTGATAGCTGCTATAAAGGTCAGCAATGGAGAGACATACCAATATCCTTTTACGATACGGTTTATACAGTAATCTGGTTAGCATAGATGACTGGAAACTGTGTTTTTTGAGGCCTTTTTTGTTTCTGAGGACTCCCACCAAAATTCCACCCCTGGCATCTCAAAGCCTGACTTCTACAAAATCCTTTGCGGCGATAGAATCGACGGTCACCTCGCAGTCCAGGGCAATTATTTTCACTCCCCGGTTAGCGGCATTTATCATGCCCTCCCCAAAAGCCAGGTGAGTATCCCAGTTGGGCGAAAAGTATGAGACATCTTTCATTTGGATGATGAAAACCAGGTAAGCCTCAAATCCTTCACTGACCGCGCGGCAAAGCTCATTCATATGCTTAATGCCCCGTTCAGTGGGCGCATCCGGGAAAAGCACCACACCGTTGTTTTCAAGGGTAACGCCCTTCACTTCGGTAAATATCTTTCGGGAGCCGGTCTCCAGGTAAAAATCTAGGCGGGATTCCCGGTATCGGCATTCAGGTTTGATGAATTTTATTTCCGGCCAGAAATCGCTGCCCACCACCCATTCATGAAAGACCTTGTTAGGCGCTTGGCTGTCGATATTAATGAGCCGTTCCCCTTTATAAACCCCTATCAAGTCATATTTTGTCTTACGCCCCACGCCACTGACCTCTTGAACCAGGACATCGGCATCTGGAAGCAACAGTTCTTTGCACCGGCCGGTGTTTTTCACATGGCACATCTCTTCTTTACCACCGATTTCTACGTTGGCAATGAAGCGGTTGGGCCGGGAGATAAATCTGGCTTCTCTAATATTCTCATACTGCATAAATGTATTTCCTTAGATACTGAATGATATTAGCCTACGTGATACTAATATACGGCCAGAGGGAAGTAATCTAAATTCGTTCGCTTCTCTCTTGTACATACTGGTTTACAAAACGATATAGTAAGGACAGATATCCTCAAAGTGTCCGCCTTGCATGCGGAAACCACCTGGAATAGTACCAAGTTGTTTGAATCCCAGCCGTTCATATAGATGTCGCGCTGAAGCATTTCCGGCCACTACGGCATTGAACTGCAGAATGGTAAAACCGTGCAGTTTGGCCTGAGCGAGACAGTCCAGCACCAACTTCTCCCCAATATGCAGTCCCCTGCTTGCGAAACTGACTGCATAGCTGGCGTTGCAGATATGCCCGCATCTTCCCACATTATTGGGGTGAAGAATATATAATCCGTGTATTTTCTTGGTTTCACAGTCCTCAGCAACAGCACAATACGTCTGTTCATCGAAGAACGCATAACCTGTTGCTTCTGTTAAACAATCTTCCTGAGGAAACGCATTTCCCTCTTCTACGATTTCATTCCAAATACGAATCATAGACGGAAGATCCATAGTATCATATCTGCGGATATTTATTTTCACTTCACTCCCATTTCCCCTCTATGAAAAAATGCTCACTGCCATTTCTTTGCTCATTCCCTCCTTGCGCTGCTTCAAATCCCAGCTTCGGTATTATGGCGTGTATTGTTCCAATATTTCCGCAATCACACCATCTTCAATGGTCAAATGGTAGGGAGCCTGATATTCAGCCATGCGTTCAGCAAGCCCATTTACATCCGTTAACGTATGATTCGATAAGTCATGCCAATTGACTAAATATACCTTAGCATTCTCCGCTATCTTTAAACTATTAGTCTGGTCGCTTTTATTGTAAATATAAAAGCCATTGGGGAAATCCGAATTCGCATCCAGACCCAACTCGTCGATTCTCTTGGTATCCTCTTGCATTACCCATTCTATCTCATCAAAGGTCAACATCCTGGTTTGCCCTTCATAAGCCTTAATAAAACTTAGCACCTCTTCTGAGGTTGTCTCATGGTCAATAATCCCATAGCCGCTGGCTTGCAGTATTTGAGTTATAAACCATCCTTCCCGGCCGTTATCGGACAGCTTCTCCACCACCATCTTTTCTGTCGCTATGGCATAGGTCTGGCCGGACATGATTTCGGGGAAAGATATGGTATACTCGACTTCGGTTTCGCTGAGCTCATTCTGATTGGTTATGGTGATAGGACCAACCTGGGGGCTAGAAACGCCAGTAACCCAAAATGATTGACGGACGCAAGCGCTTTTATTTGCCTCTTGGCGCAATTGGGGTGACAGGGCTGCGTATTGCAAAGCTCCATTGCGGGTTTGCATGCCCCGGCCCCATAATTTTATGGCTTCCTCAGCACTGTTAGGAATAAGGGCGGTTTCTATCCGTTCAATTTCGGATTTGATTTGCTCCAGATCAGGGGTCTGAATGGATAGAATATTGGTCGCCTCATTATAACTAACCTGGGCATTGAATAACCACTCCAGCCAATCCATGGGCAGGTAATAATGGTCCTGGTGGTTTTCGATGCTGTGGGCCACCATGCTATGTTCATAGATGCCGTCCGGACTGGTAATAGCAATGGTTATATAAGGGCGGGGAGCGGGCAGGATCAGTCCTTCGCTTGCCGGCTTAAACTGTTCCAGTTCCAATGCAAAATGCCGGTCGGGCACCAGATCCGGCAGCTGCAGGTCTCTGCCCTTATCGGGCAACGACCAGATTTGCTCGTTGTATTCATCAATATCAGAACGCAGAGCCGTTGCAAAGGAGCTGAATTTCTCCATACTATAGAAATCTTGCGGCGTCGTAATAGTTGCCGTACGGGTGGCGGCATCCCATTCTACCGAAGTGGCTCCCAGTTGGCCAGCCATCCAGCTCAACGGTACCATAGCCTGGCCTTCGATTACACTCATATACACGCTCATATGCGGGGGAACGTTTACTAACGAGCCGTTTATCTGCACCTGCAGCGGCGATAGCGTCCCCATGGAACTAATATTATTAAGCTCGCTGATCCTAGCGTCTTTTAAAACTTCAGCTTCTTTCATTTCTGCTTCAGTAAATGGTATTTCTAAAACTGCATTTGGATTATTAGCAATATATTCAGTCACTATCCGGTCTCTTTTCTGTATTTCATCATCAATTGACTTTGCAGCTTCTGATTCGTAAGCTGCGGCATTGGCAACAAAAATAAATACTGCAATAAATGCAGTGAACAAAGAATATCTAATCATTCTCATAATATGTCGCTC
>JAAYJY010000265.1 GCA_012522705.1 Syntrophomonadaceae bacterium
AATACCTACAGCCCTCGGCATAGCCTTTTTTGTCCACCACCCTTGAATTTTGCCCGCCATAATGATAGTTTAAATGTTGTTCTGCGAGATTGTGAGCGTGGACTGAAACACAGGCAGGAGGTCATCCAGATGACGAGTAAGCAACGAATACTGACCGGAGACAGACCAACCGGCAAACTACACCTGGGGCATTACGTAGGCAGTTTGGCCAACCGAGTCAAATTGCAGCATGAATATGAAAGTTTTATACTTATAGCCGATGTCCAAGCCCTCACCACCAATTTTGACAACCCGGAGAATCTTAGTCGGGACACCTTCCAGATAGCCGAGGATTATCTGGCGGCGGGACTGGATCCTGATACCGCCACTATTTGCATTCAGAGCATGATCCCGGAAATACATGAATTGGCCGCTTATTTCGGTATGTTTACATCGGTCAATGTTCTGCGGCATAATCCCACCGTCAAGTCCGAAGCCCAACAGCACGGATTCAGCGACATGACTTACGGTTTCCTGGGCTATCCGGTCAGCCAGGCTGCCGATATCACTATTTTCAAAGCCCACCTGGTCCCGGTGGGGGAGGATCAGATCCCCCACCTGGAACTAGCCCGCAAGATCGTGAGACGATTCAACGATCTGTATCAGCCGGTGTTGGTGGAGCCGGACATATTAATTGGGGAAGTCCCCCGTTTGGTGGGGTTGGACGGCAAGACCAAAATGAGCAAAAGCCTCAACAATGCGATCTACCTTAGTGATTCGTCCGAGGAGATACGCAAAAAAGTAATGGGCGCGGTCACCGACCCGGCTCGCATCCATAAGTCCGACCCAGGTCACCCCGAGATATGCACGGTATTCGAATATCATAAGATCTTCAATCCGGGCGAGGTCAGTCAAATCGAGTCCGACTGCCGCCAGGGACGAATCGGCTGTGTCGACTGCAAGAAACGGCTAGCGGCCTGCCTAGATACACTTGTGGAACCCATGCGGGAGAGGCGACGGCAGTACACAGAGAACCCGGATCGGGTCAGGGAGATTCTGATCGCCGGGACCGAACGAGCCCACGAGGTGGCCCGGCAGACCATGGGTGAAGTAAGAGAGGCTATGGGTATAGACTATTTCAAATAGAAAGGAGCCTGACCTAAGGAGGGCATCATGAGCAGAATCTTGAACCTGGCCATTTGCCAGATGCAGGTGACCGACTGCAAAACCCACAATCTGGCTCGGGCCGAGGCCATGATCGGGCAAGCCGCCCAAAAGGGTGCGGAACTGGTGGTTTTGCCGGAGATCTTCAACTTACCTTATGATACCGCCATAATGGCCGACCAGGCGGAACCTTGCCCCGGGGAGACTACTGCCGTACTGGCCCAGGCAGCCCGCCGCCACCATGTCACGGTGGTAGGGGGGACCATTGCCGAACTTGCACCTGATGGCAATATCTTTAACACCTGTTTTGTGTTCGATTCAGCCGGAGCATTGATCGGGCAATACCGAAAGATGCACCTGTTCGACATCGACATCCCGGGGCAGGTAACTTTCCAAGAATCATCGGTTTTTGCAGCGGGAAACCGCCTCGAAGTGATCCATCACCAGGGTCTGGGGATTGGAATAGTGATCTGCTACGACATCCGTTTTCCGGAATTGGCCCGTCTGCTGGCACTCCAAGGGGCTCAGATCCTGTTAGTACCGGCTTCGTTCAATATGATCACTGGTCCTGCCCATTGGGAACTGCTTATGAGAGCCCGGGCGGTGGACAACCAATTATTCGTGGCGGCAGCCTCGCCGGCCCATAATCCTGGCGCAAACTATAAATCCTGGGGTCATTCCCTGGTAGCAGACCCGTGGGGAACAGTGTTGGTTCAAGCCGGCAGCGGGGAGGAGATTCTGACCTGCCGACTGGATTTGTCCGTCATGGAGAGGGTCCGCCGCGAATTGCCCTTATTGCAGCACCGACGCACGGCTCTTTATGATGTCTGTATTATGGCGGAGTCATAATGGCGTCAATAAAAGTGCCAGGTTTTGCCCTAAAAGCAAACCTGGCACTTTTTAATTTACAGTGGTCCATGTCGGTTTATTGTTATGTATATCCGCTAATCGAGATAAGGAACTACCCTCTAGACGTATGGTCTACCGGTTTGTGCGGGCTATAGGCTCGTTATTGCGGATAACATATATGAAAACCGGCAGGAGCAACAAGAGGGTGGATAGGACCGTGTAAAGCACTGCCTGATCAGTATATAACTCGAAGAATTTAAATATAAAGAGTATGGCAAAGAGCATCAAGGCTATACTTATCAGCCAGCCAATCACCGGGACAACGGAGAGTATCCCGCCGCCAACGAAAACCACCGGGCACCACAATCCCAGATTGTCGATGTGATAGTCGAGCACATCCATCTCTCCTACCAGCATTCCCATGATATACAGGTCAGCCACCGGGATCCAGGCCAACCATGGGTTCTCTACCCCGCGGCCAGCAGCCAGGGTGGAAAGTCCGATTGATTTCAAAATGTAAAAGACGATCCCGACGACAATAAAGAGCAGGGAAAAGACCCCCAATACCGCCAGAAAAGCAGTGCTCACGAAATCCATGCAACCCATCTCCCCTTCCTAAATTTGCACTTATGAACAGGAATCCTAAATAACATACCGCTATCTAAGATGGTTATCGGTATTGATTTATTCAGGAGAGACCCTTGCGGTTGCTCCCCAGCGGAATCAATCTGTCGCGGCGAGGTCAGGGCGCAACTGAGCTGCGGTCCTTAGAAACCGATGGGATATCTCCCCCTGGGTCTTAGGGGTATCAACATGCATCAATACCCTGATACACAAAGGCAGTGCCCCGGGAACAGGTATCTCCTGGGTGCAGATAAGAGGGACCATGCTCAGCCCCATATCCCGGGCGGCGGTGGCGGGGAAAGCGGAGCTTAGATCGGGGGTGACTGTGAAAATTATGCTGATGAGATCCTTTGCTGATAACCCGTTTTTCTGGATCATTTCCTGGAGAAGCACCCTTGTCGCCAAATAGATCTCCTCTTTATCATCCCTGGCAACCGTTATGGCGCCCCTGATACCTCTTACTGCCATGCTGCCATCTTCATCTCCTTATCGGC
>JAAYJY010000266.1 GCA_012522705.1 Syntrophomonadaceae bacterium
CCGGCTGGGGGTGGTATCATAACGTTTGGCGATGGTGGGGTAAAGCTCCTTGGTTACAGCACCCAGATAGTTGATCTCTTCGGTTACCAGCATAATGGCGGCGCGCAAGTACTGATACCCTTTTACATGAGCCGGTACCCCTATCTCATGGATGATTCGAGTGACTTCCAGTTCCAGATTCTTCGGGGTGGTGGGCATGATCACCGGGGTGGAGTTGCGTTTCTCGACACTGGGTTTGACATCCCATACTATTTGCCTCACCCGATCGCCTAGAACTTGAAGGTTAAAGGGTTTGAGTATGTAGTAATCCGCCCCCAACTGTTCAGTCTTTTGGGTTATATTTTCTTGGCCGAAGGCAGTCAATACTATGATCTTGGGCCGGGGATTGAGGTTCAACTCGGTCACCTGTTCCAAGACCCCTATCCCATCCATATATGGCATGATGAGGTCGAGAATTAAAACGTCGACTTCCTTCTTTTCCAGCACATCCATAACCTCGACCCCGTTGGAGCAAACATCTACCACCTCGAAATCAGGTTCGTTGGAAAAGTAATCGTTCAATATACTGCAGAATTCCCGATTGTCATCTGCTACCAGGACCTTGATATGATTCGTTTCCCCAATCATTCTTTGATATCCTCCCTCGCCGCATATTATCCGTTTCAATGTAATTACTGTTACGCCTTTTCGACGATAGGACAAATTTTACCTCTTTTTCGTTTGCACTAAATTACCCCATATTCCTTCATCTCTTGTCATATTAAAACATGATAATACAAAGAAGCTCAGGTTTAAATTTCCACTTTATGAGGACTGGACTTAATTGCCGCCGAATCTGATTGTAGTTTTATTAAGGGGGCTGGTGTCGAAACTTTTTGCTCCTGATTATTTTGGGTGGACATTTCCGACAGGATATTATCCATAAAGATGCCATAACCGGTCTGGGGATCATTTAAAAACACATGCGTAACTGCCCCTGCCAAGCGATCATCCTGGATTATGGGACTGCCGCTCATGCCCTGGATAATGCCCCCGGTAATGCTGATCAGACGGGGATCGGTTACCTTTATAATCATATCCCTGCCATTCTGGCGTGCAGGGTATTTCTTTTCGATCACTATATCGAATTTCTCGATATCTTCACCATTGATGACAGTCATTATCTGAGCGGGGCCCTCCTTGACCTGATGCGCGTAGGCCACTTCCATCTGGTAGGGGTAGTGAGGATTCACCGGTTCTGCTTCCATCTCTCCGTATATGCCACAGGGGGTATTCTTGCTTATGTTACCGGATAGGGAGCCTTTATCGTTAAATACACCGATCTTCTCACCCGGCCATCCGGGCCGTCCCGGTTTGACGGTCTGGATAGCAGCGCTGACGATTTTGCCTTTCATAACACTTATCCCCTGTTTGGTATCGGCATCGACTATAATATGCCCAAGGGCGGCATATTGACGGCTCTGGGGATCCCAGCAGGTCATAGTCCCAACCCCCACCACCCCGTCCCGGATAAAAAGGCCGATCCGAAAACGATTGGTTTCAGCGCAATGCACCGGCGTCACGGTGACCAGCAATTCCTTACCTCCGCGATTCACATTCAATTGCATGGTAGTGGAGCCCTTGCTATCTATCAACTGGGCTAGATCCGTTTCGGTATTGACTGTCTGCCCGTCAGCCTTCATGATCAGGTCGCCGATCTCCATGCCGGCCTCCCGCCCGGGATTTATTTTCTGTCCGTCGTCACCCAGGATGGGTGCAAAGCCCACTACCATAATTCCTTGGGAGTGAAGAAATACACCGATGGAATGCCCGCCGGTCACCACCCTCCTGGGGGGCAGTGATTGTATCTGTATGGATTTAATCGGTATATAACCCCATAGATTCAGGCTGATGTCGGCAGTGCCAGGTTTAAGAGCAATTATCTCGTAACCGGAACCGTTGCGGGAAATACCCACTGCAGCATCATCGCGGGGCGCAAAAACATTGCGGGCGGGGCGGGATACAGTCAACTCCAGGTTTCTCTGCAGTTTGTCAGGCAACTCCAGGTTGATCAGGCTAGTCTCCCCGACCACCATCTTTTGGGTCGCGGGCAGAACCAATATGGTTCTTATCTGCGGGTGGAAGCATACCGCCAGAAACAATAGTGACAAGCAGATGCCTATCAATGGGCGTTTTTTGAACAAAAATTATTCCCTCCCGATTTTGTTACGCTATATTGTCCCCTCGCCCGGGACATAATATACCGTCGCTCGTGGAGGTGTCTTCTGTTTTTGTTCTATTTGGAGGTTGTATTTTAACGTTGGGGATTTTATTGAAGGTCACATTTTTTCACCGCTTTTGCCAAGAGCGGTTTGATGGGGCAAATGTCAGTGCTTTTTATCACGATCGTTTTCGGGTCCGGGCGGCAGTGATCATCTCCCGGGCATGTTCGGTGGTAAGTTGGGTGTAGCCATCTCCGGCCAACATCCGGGCTATCTCCGCCACTTTTTCCTCGGCATCGAGATGCTTGACCTTGGTGTACGTTTTGCCCTCGGCCACGGTCTTATCCACCATCAGGTTGTTGTTACCGATACTGGCAATCTGCGGGGAATGGGTAACCAGGATCAACTGATGGCTGTGGGTCAAGTCGCTCAGTTTCCGAGCTACCGAGTTCAGCGCTTCTCCACCCAAACCAGCGTCGATCTCGTCGAAGATCAGGGTGGGAATATTATAGACATCTGCCAGGGCGGTTTTCAAAGCCAGTATAAAGCGGGATATCTCACCACCCGAGGCGATTTTGGCCACCGGTTTCATCTCTTCCCCGGGGTTAGGTGAAAACCAGAATTCTATATCATCGATGCCTTTGCTGCCCGGAGTTTCCCGACGGGACAATCTCACCTCAAAATTGATGTGAGGCATGTTCAAGTCAGCCAATTCCTGGTGGACTCGGGCCGACAGCCGGGCAGCACCCTGGCGGCGCCGCTGGCTTAATTCTTCGGCATGCTGCATGTATTCAGCTTTGGTCAGCTTTAGTTCACGCTCCACCTGTTCCAGCTGGTCTTCACAATTCAGCAATGTTTTTTTCTCCTGGCGAGCTTTCTCCAAATGAGCCAGAATCTCGTCCACCCCGGAACCGTATTTACCCTTAAGCTTGCCGATGAGATAAAGGCGATTTTCTACCTCTTCCAGCTCACCGGGTTCAAAATCAAGGCTTCTATTAAATTCAGCTATCCGTCCGGATATGTCCTGCAGGGAGTAATAGATGTTTTCCAGGGGTTCA
Organism: Syntrophomonadaceae bacterium; assembly: GCA_012522705.1. Taxonomy (GTDB): domain Bacteria; phylum Bacillota; class Syntrophomonadia; order Syntrophomonadales; family Syntrophomonadaceae; genus PHAA01. The sequence continues at coordinate 3,260 of JAAYJY010000266.1, forward strand.
ACCAGGGACGCGAAGAAACTATCGCCTTTTAACTGCCTGACTTCATCCAGTCCCGCGCCTACCTGGTCATGGGCGCTGGATCCATCTCCGCCATCATAAAGCAATTCCAGCAGGCGGTTGCTGCCTTTAAGCAGTTTAGCGGCGTCTTGAATTCGGCCTCGTTTTAATATCAATTCTTCTTCTTCGCCGGCCTGCAAACTACTGGATTCGATCTCCCGGATCTGAAAGTCGAGATAATCCAGGCGTTGGTTGCGGTGTTGGATCCCCTTCTGCAATTCCTGCAGTTGATCTTGCTGCCATTCAAGCGTCTGGTAACTCGAGGAAACTTCACGGCGCACTTCATCGATGGAGCCGGCAAAACCGTCCACATAATCGAGATAATAAACCGGCTTCATCATGTTTTGGCGATCGCCCTGAAGGTGGATATCTACCAGGCAAGCTGACAGCGAGCGCAGCGCTCCAACTGTGATCTGGCGCCCATTTGCCCTGGTTGTCGCGCGGCCTCCCGGATGGATCTCCCGGCTCAGGATGACCCTGTTCCGGCTCTCGTCCTCATCGCTCACGCCCTGCTGGGACAAAAAAAGAAGCGCCTCATCATTACCGCTCACATCGAAGACCCCTTCGACCACTGCCCGACGGCCGCTGTCCTTGATAAAATCGTGGTTGATGCGATCGCCCAACAATATTCCCAGAGCATCTATGATTATTGATTTGCCTGCCCCGGTCTCCCCGCTCAGCACATTTATCCCCGCGGTAAAGGGCAAATGCATATCATCTATAAGAACAAAATTGTCTATATAGAGTTCTTCCAGCATTATCTTCCCCGCCGAGGTTCAGCCCTTGCCCGGTCAGCTGCCCTCGGATCTCCTTCATCCCCATTTTATACCTATCATCCGTTCCACTTCAACGGGCACTTGATCCCCTCCGGTATCGACCTGCTCCGAAAAGAAAAGGCCCGTGCCAGGGGCAGGGACTATTCAGGTGGCTATAAAAATGATGCCCGTTCCCCTTAAGGCTGCATAAGTCCCTCGAAATAGGCTACCACTTTAGGGACATGCTGGCGCGACCTTATCACCACCAGGATAGTGTCATCCCCGGCCACCGTGCCCAGTATATGTGGGTCGTGCAGCGAATCGATCAGAGACGCGATGGACTGAGCCGCCCCTGGCAGGGTCTTGATAACGATGATATTCTCGCTGAAATCCAACCCAATCACGGAATCGCTGAAGACCCGTTTGGCTCTTTGTAACTGCATCGGTATTTTGGTCTCCGGCCAGGCGTAATAATAGCCATTGTCGGCCGGCACCTTGATCAGACGCAGTTCCTTGATATCCCGGGAAACAGTCGCCTGGGTAATGTCGAAACCTTTGCGTCGCAGGGCCTCGCACAACTCCTCCTGGGTTCCGATGCGCTCGCCGCCCAATATTTCCATGATGGCAAAATGTCTTCTGGACTTCATGGTGTGCCCCCCTCGAGTATATCCGGTCTTGATGATTGGGAGTTGGCTGGAGTTTTTACTCATCCTGGTCGCGCTGCAGCCGTTCCACCATAGTTTCAAAGAAAAAGCGCGGTTTCACCACGGCCAACTTCAATCCCCGATCAGCCTTCTTGATATGCACCGTACCATGTTCCGTGATATTCATACAAGTCTGGCCGTCCACGGCAACATAGTACTGCTCTCCATCCCGGGGCCTTATCTCGATTTGTTTATCGGCCGCAACCACCAGGGACCGTTTACTAAGCTGATATGATGATATCGGGGTTAGTACGAATACATCCAAAACTGGATCGATGATTGGTCCTCCGCAGGAAAGCGAATAGCCGGTGGAACCGCTGGGGGTAGCCACAATCAGGCCGTCACCGCGGTACACTCCATGGGGGCGCCCCTCTATGGTCACTTCCAGGGATATGATCCGGGCGGTATTTGATTTGATGCTGACTTCATTGAGGCTCAGAACCCTATCGGTCAAACCGTTTCCCTGATAAACGCTTATCTCCTGCAGCATCCGCTCCTCCAGGCTGAAGTCGCCATTGACAAAAGGCTGCCAATACTGTTCAAATTCATCCGCCCGTATATTACTGAGAAATCCGACCGTCCCCATATTCACGCCCAGAACCGGTACCTAGCGGTCGGCATATTGACGAGCGGTTCTAATCATGGTGCCGTCCCCGCCCAAGACTATTATGGCATCGAACAGCTCCGAGGTTATATCGGCACTGCTGCTGTCGATAAGTATATCGAGTCCCTGACCGCGCAGGGTCGAAGCAATCCTGTTGCCCATTTCCATAGTGCTGGCGAGCCGCATGTTATTGACTATCATGATCTTCAAATAAAGTCTTACCCCCCAGCGTACTATTAGCCCTCTGCACCATTTCTTCGATTTGGTCTGTGGTAATACCACCATTCTGGGCCCCTTTTTGGAGATAGATGAAATACTCTATATTGCCTTTGGGGCCCTTGATGGACGAGAAGGTAACTCCTAAACAGCCCAACCCGGCCCGGGCCGCCGCTTCAATACACTGCTGCAGTACCGCCAAGTGAACCCTGGCATCCCTGACCACCCCGTGTTTGCCGACTTTGTCTTTACCGGCCTCAAACTGAGGCTTAATAAGGCTTACCACTTCGCCGCCGTCTTTGAGCATATCAGTCAAGACCGGGAAAATCAGCCGGGTAGATATGAAAGATACATCCATGGTGATGATATCCACCGGTCCGCCCAGCTGGGCAGGGTCGAAATATCGGATGTTGGCTCTCTCAATAACCGTCACCCGTGAATCGTTACGCAGGGTCCAGTCCAACTGTCCGTAGCCCACATCCAGGGCAAAAACCCGGGCGGCCCCATTTTGAAGGGCGCAATCGCTGTACCCCCCAGTGGATGCACCTATGTCCAGAACCACCTTGCCAGTAAAATCCAGGTCAAAGTCCTGGATAGCACCTTCCAGTTTGTATCCCCCCCGGCTTACATACTTCTGGCGCCGGGATTTAATCCCGATTTCAGCATTATCATCTACCGGGGAACCTGGTTTAAGCACCAGTTTCCCATCGACTGTGACCTCCCCGGCCATTATCATCGCCCGGGCCTTCTCACGGCTGCCGACCAACCCCCGATGGTGTACCAGCGTATCCAATCTAACTTTGGCCAAGTTTACGCAGCTCCAAGGTAATCCGACCGGCCAACTCTGGCCAGCGGCCTACAATACGTTCCACGATCGATTCTGCTTCCATATTCAGCAATTCCAACAGTATTTCCACCCGGCCCTGCTCCACAAACTCGTCGGGGATGCCTATGCAGAGGACGTCTCCATGGAAGGCCTGCTGGCTAAGTTGTTCCAGCAACGCACTGCCGAAACCTGCCAATACCGCATTATCCTCCAGAGTCACAATCCGGGTGAAGCAGGTGGCTATATTGTGTATGAATCCATCATTCAGGGGCTTTATAAAGCGGGCATTTACCAACTCTACACTTAATCCGCGGTCAGTCAGCAACGCAGCCGCTTCCCTAGCCAGGCTCACAGCACGTCCCACCGCGATGAGGGCCAAGTCGGAACCGGCGGCCAAGACTTGCGGTTGACCTATCGGCAGCACCGTACGCTTTCTGGTTACCGCCACGCCCTCACCCGCCCCCCGCGGATACCTGACCGCCACCGGGGAATCAGTCGCCAGGGCGGTGTGCATCATGTCCGCCAATTCGTTTTCGTTGCTGGGGGCCATAATGGTCAGATTGGGTATGGGCCGCAGATAGGACAGGTCGAATACCCCATGATGGGTGGGCCCATCTTCACCAACCAAGCCCGCCCGGTCAACAGCAAAAACCACCGGCAGGTTCTGCAGGGCAACATCGTGGATGATCTGGTCAAAAGCTCTTTGCAGAAAAGTAGAGTATATGCTCACCACTGGCTTCAAGCCGGCGCGGGCCATACCGGCTGCCAGGGTCACGGCATGCTCTTCGCATATGCCAACGTCAAAGAAGCGCTGGGGATACGAGCGGGCAAATTTACTTAATCCGGTGCCACTGGTCATAGCTGCGGTTATAGCCACTATCCGCTCATCCTTACTGGCGGCTTCGCACATATATTCACCGAAAACCTCGGTATAGGTTTTCAAGGATTTTGGGAACTGCACTCCGGTATCAGGATTGAAGGGCCCCACCCCGTGAAAGACATCCGGATTTTGGCGCGCCGGCTCATAACCCCGGCCTTTTTCGGTGATGGTATGTATCAGTATCGGACCTTTCATGCGGCGTGCATTGGTCAGAACCTGAATCAGCACCTCGAGTTGGTGTCCATTGACTGGTCCGATATAGTGGAAGCCCAGTTCTTCGAACAGCATGCCCGGCACCATCAGATACTTCACAGTGTCTTTGAGCCGGCCGGCGGCCCGGGCGATATTGGGACCGATACCAGGAATGCGGGCAAGTGCGCTCTCCACCTCTTCTTTGGTACGGTTGTAATTGGGGTCGGTGCGGAGGCGGTTGAGATAGCTGGACATAGCGCCTACATTTCGAGAGATCGACATCTCATTATCATTCAGTATGACAATCAGATCGCAGCCCTGCTGGCCGCCATGATTCAGAGCTTCATAGGTCATACCCCCGGTCATGGCTCCATCGCCGGTGACCGCCACCACTGCATGATTCTGTTTTTGAATATCGCGGGCCAGAGCCAGCCCTAGGGCGGCCGATATGGAAGTGCTGCTATGTCCGGTATTAAACGCATCGTAAGGAGATTCCTCATATTTGGGGAATCCGCTTATGCCGCCAAATTGGCGCAGTCCTGACATTCTATCCTTGCGCCCGGTCAGTATCTTGTGGGTATAACTCTGATGCCCCACATCCCAGATGATTTTATCGCGGGGGGCATCGAACACATAATGAAGAGCTATGGTCAGTTCCACTACCCCTAAATTGGCGGCCAGGTGCCCCCCGCAGGCGGCTACGCTTTCAACCAGCACTTGTCTGATTTCCGCCGCCAGATCATACATCTCCGCTATGGAAAGTTTCTTCAAATCCTGTGGCCAGTTGATCCGATCCAACGTCCGCTCCACCAGGGTCACCTCCTTTCCCGAAACAATTCCAGGCCGGTATACTGCTCCCACCAACCCAATAATACCGCTACCTTGAATATTATGGAATTAGCATTGCGAACAGCAATGCTTTTTCCGATCGCCTTGCCGCCAACGGTCAAGGCCGCAATAAAACTGGTCATGGCCGCCCCGGTCAGGACCAGATCCTGGATGGCAAACATCTGAGTCCAATTATAGACTATTCCAGCTCCCACCGCACCGCTTAAGGTCCCCGCAATATCTCCTACCACATCCGCGGTATAATTGGCTACTATACTGGCGTTTTTGGTTATCTTCACCGCTTGGGTAGCCCCAAAAACTCTTTTTGCCGCCTTGGCGTTGAAGGGCGGCAATTGAGCTGCCGTGGCGGCAGTCCCTATTATATCGAATATTATTCCCGATAGGATGATCAACAACAACAAAATGAACGCAACCACGGTATTGTTGACTGCCCTCATCAAGGCTTCCGATCCAATACTCACCACCAGCGCTATGAAAAAAGTCAGAAATGTTACGATCAAACTAGATAATAGGGTTCCCCTGGAGCGTAATGCCAAAATATATTCCACCCTGATAATGATAATCCGCAATTATTAAAGCAAAAGGTCGTTTATCAAGTAAACGTTGTGACATAGGTCCAGCAGGTTTTCCCCGCAGGTCTCCCTTCTGTCGCCAAAAGGGCGGTTTCCCTTTATGCCTGCTACATGTCGTCACCGTACATGTTTGTTGGATTACCACTAAGTACACACTTTAATCCTTGATAAACCATGCTGTCGCGCACACAGTCTAGGAGTTTTCCTCAACAACTCCAACCAAACTCTATCCTCTTTTGCAACCGCAATTTCAAAGCAGACGATGATACTTCGGCCAAAGCACCAACGTCCTGTCATGCTTATCCGCTGCCGCCACTCAAGGCAGGCTACACTGCACCCAGTTTCCCGGAATGCAGGTTTTCCCAGGCTTGGCTGGCAAACCTGAGCCTCCATGGATGTGGGGTCATGCCCGCATGCCATTGCGGATTGCCCCATCACCCTTAACTCCCAGCAACGACCCCCGACTGGGCGTCGCAAGCCGCTACCAGAAGCTTCATCGATGTGCCCTTGATGGATTTTTAGGCCCGTCTTCAAAATTGGCCGAGCTGACTAGAATACTGCAACCTTTTGCTGCTGGTTTCTAGTGAGATATTATATCATTTCTGATGTAGCGGGTCCAAGCAACTGCAGGACGAGGTTGGCTCCTATCGCACCTGAATTGGCCCACTGATATCAAGCAATTGCTATTACTTTGCTTATCCTCGTTAATCGTTCCTATATATACGAATATATGAACAAGTCCCCTCCCTGGCTAAGGCTAATCTTCTCCATGGCCAAGGCAGAACCCGGCCATCTTGGCCGGGTTCTGAAACATGTGATATCCTTTTTTCCCAACTGCATCATCGGTTCACGATGCTGATGCAAGAGCCCCTAATCCGTCTCTCTCAGGGGATTTGTTCCGCACTTGCAGAGAGATACTAGAGCCGAAACGCCGCTGCCATTCCTCACATCTTTCCTGTACCGACAGGGCGGGATGCAGATTCCATTCCCCATGCAGTTCTTCCAGGTTGGCTATGTAGGCATCACTGCCGCCCAGGAAGGGGCCGATTTCGGGTTGGTTCTTAGCCATCGCCCCGAAAACTTTTTGCCACTCCACACCAACCTCAACCAGGGACAAAGCTTCCAACTCCAGAGTCCCGTACAGGCCATTGAGAACATCCAGATAGGCATCACACCAATCATTGAGAACTCCTGTTGACTTTCTCATTTGTTTCACCTCCTGTCCGCATTGGTTTTTGACAAATCCAGAATCGGGTTTTCTTGTGAAAAAACGCACATGATTTGCCTCTGGCGCTAGTATAATACTCTCCGGAGGATAATAAAACTCTCACCTGGGTTGGTGCTTGGAAATTATGCCAGGTTTCCGTTGTTAATGTCCAAATTCAGCCTCAATGCTCTCGAATCTATGGTTAACATCTATTTGCGACAGATCATAGCAGTCTTCCTTACCGGTATTGTCAAGGCTTCCCCAAGCCTGTAACCGTTTTTTTTTCACGGGCAGGGAAATAGTTGGAGCCGGTTGCAGCCGGGGTGCCATCGCATAGAAAACCGGTGACGGGATAATCTAGTATTAACGTTTAAATGACACCGGGAAGGAGTTCAATTATGGAGAGTGACCAAAAGCATCATCTGAATATCCTATTGTTCAGCGGGGATTATGACAAATGCCTGGTGGCAATGATCTTGGCCAACGGGGCGGTGGAAAAGGGAATGAGCGCTACGGTCTTCTGCGCCTTCTGGGGTTTGTTCCTGCTCCGGGATATGGATAAGATCTCGACCCAAGACAAGAGTATGCAGGAAAAAATGTTTGCCACCATCACCCCGGCCGATGCGGAGCAATTGCCCCTGTCCAAGCTCAACCTGGCCGGCATCGGTAAAACCATGCTGCTGGACATGATGGACGCCAACCAAACCCCACATTTGCAGGATTTCTTGCAGGGAGCCCGTCACAAGGGAGTGCGCTTCTGTGCCTGTAAACTGTCCCTGGAAATTATGGGATTCAAAGCAGAGGAATTATTGGAAGACATCGAGGTCATTGATGTTGACGCTTACCTGGAGGATGCTGCCGCGGCAGATATACAGCTGTTAATCTGATCCAACCAATCAGTAACTTCTGCTCTGAAGTGTTCATAGTATGTATATAAAACTGCAAGAATAGGGTGTACTATGAATACCAGACAAACAGCAGCCCTCAAACTAAGGCGGGATATCAAGGGAATTGACCGCAAGGTACCGGTTTTGAACCGGCGTAAAAGTCGCTATGTGTATCTCGACAATGCCGCCAGTACTCCCCCCCTGCAAACAGTTCTAAATCAAATGGATGAATTTTGGAACTGGTATTCCGGGGTGCACCGAGGCACCGGCTATAAATCACTGATCAGTTCCAAGATCTATGATGATTCTCACGCCATCATAGCCAGGTTCGTGGGGGCTGATCTGGAACGTGATACAGTTGTGCTGGTCAAGAACACCACTGATGCCATCAACAAGCTCTCCTTTCGCCTGCCGCTGCAGCCGCAGGATATCGTTGCCGTTACTGCCATGGAGCATCATTCCAATGAACTGCCTTGGCGAGCCCGAGCACAGGTCCGATATATACAGGTAGATGAGAACGGTTTGCTGGTTCCTGACCATTTGGAACAATTATTCCGGCAATACCCATCCCGAATCAAATTGGTGGCAGTTTGCGGTGCTTCCAATGTGACCGGACATATCAACGATGTTCATCGCCTGGCCCGGATCGCCCACTCCCATGATTGCCCCATCCTGGTCGATGGAGCCCAGCTCATCCCTCATCGGCGTTTCGACATGAAACCTCACTCCCATGGCGATCATATCGACTTCCTGGCTTTCTCCGGCCACAAGATATTCGCACCCTTCGGAGCCGGAGTGCTGATCGGACCCCGGTCGACATTCGCTGCCGGGGTGCCTGACTATCAAGGCGGCGGCACGGTCAAGCTGGTGACCAGTAACCGTAACTGGTGGGCCGAGCCCCCGGATGAGGATGAAGCTTGAGTTCCCAACGTGGGGGGCGCCTTCGGCATGGCTGCTCCTCTGAAATATCTGGACCGTCTGGGTATGGATGATTTGGGCGTTTATGAGGAAGAATTGACCAAATACTCCCTAGAGAAATTGCGCTCCATCAGGGGGTTGAAGGTCTATGGAGCCCAGCCGCGAGTAGGTGTGATCACTTTCAATCTAGGCGATCTGCCCCATGCTTTGGTGGGGGCGGTGATGTGCTTTGAAGCCGGCATCGGGCTGCGTACCGCTTGTTTCTGTGCCCAGGGCTACGTTCGGCACCTGCTGGGCTTAACGGAAAAAGATGTGGATCCCGCCCTTTATGAAAGCAACCGCCTCGACAAGATACCCGGCATGGTTCGCATCAGCCTGGCACCCTATAACACCCGGGAGGAGATCGACGTCCTGGTAAAGTGGCTGAAAATCCTCAACGAAAATAAATATGAATTCCGACGCCGCTATAGCTTCTCACCCCAATTCGGCGGTTATTGGCCGATGGGGGTTGACGAAAAAACCTA
>JAAYJY010000003.1 GCA_012522705.1 Syntrophomonadaceae bacterium
GGTGGCCAAATTGGAGTACTTCAACCCAGGTGGCAGCGTCAAGGATCGCTTGGGCCTGGCTCTTATCCAGGATGCGGAGGACCGGGGGCTTATCGGGCCGGGGACGGTGATAGTGGAGCCCACTAGCGGCAATACCGGTATCGGCCTGGCATTGGTGGCGGCAGTCCGCGGATACCGGCTGATGATAACCATGCCCGACAGCATGAGCCCGGAGCGCATCAAAATACTGCAGGCACTGGGGGCCGAGGTGGTACTGACCCCGGGGGCCCAGGGTATGGCTGGGGCCATCATCAAGGCGGGGGAATTAGCAGCCCGGCCTGGCTATTACCTGCCCCAGCAATTCGAGAATCCCGCTAACCCAGAAGTGCACCGCTCTACCACCGGTCCGGAGATATGGGCCGATAGCGGCGGCGCGGTAGATATGTTCGTGGCCGGGGTAGGCTCAGGGGGCACCATAACCGGAGTGGGGGTGTACCTCAAGGCTCAAAATCCAGCAGTGGAGGTAATTGCGGTAGAGCCGGCCGGTTCCCCGGTTTTATCCGGAGGCCGACCCGGTCCCCACCAACTGCAGGGCATTGGAGCCGGATTTGTCCCCGACGTCTTCGATCGGGAAGCAGTTAACGAGATCATCCCGATCAGCGATGAGGACGCTCTACAGACAGCCCGGGAACTGGCCCGTCGGGAAGGTCTGCTGGTGGGGATATCGGCCGGAGCAGCGACCTGCGCAGCCGCCCGGCTGGCGCGGCGTCCAGAGAATAGAGGAAAGCTGATAGTGGTGCTGCTGCCGGACAGCGCTGAGCGTTATCTATCCACCGAACTCTTTGGGCAGAGCCTGTAAAGCAGACAGGCCAACCTTGATACGGGTTGGTGGCCGGCGGCTATAGCCAGACAGGGGAAACGATATGTGGAGGACCGGGCGCATAGCCCGGGACGGTCTACCCCCAAATGGGTTAAACAAATAAATCTCTTGGTGTAGAATTAGGTGGTGCAGAGCAAATAGGAGGTGCTGAGTAGATTTGCGCTTGATCAATAAAGGAGTTTATTTTATCAATGGTGATACTTTGGTTGAGGTTGGTGAGCAGGGGCAGGTGGAAACCCTGGCCGGCAGCAGTAAACCCGGCAGCCCGGGGTTGGAGGGCAGCATCCTGGTACCGGAGCGAGACCGCCAGAATACCATGGCATATCAAATACTGACCCAACACAACACCAGCAGCGACCCGGACCACCTGCGGATCCGGTTCGACGCCCTGGCATCCCACGATATAACCTACGTGGGTATCGTGCAGACCGCCCGGGCCAGCGGCCTAAAGGAATTCCCATTGCCATATGTTATGACCAACTGCCATAACAGCCTGTGCGCGGTGGGGGGGACCATCAATGAGGACGACCATCTCTTCGGTCTGTCGGCAGCTCGCAAATACGGAGGAATCAATGTCCCGGCCCACCTGGCCGTCATCCATCAATACATGAGGGAGATGATGGCGGCCTGCGGCAGCATGATCCTTGGTTCCGACAGCCATACCCGCTATGGCGCTCTGGGCACCATGGCCATCGGCGAAGGAGGCCCGGAACTGGTCAAGCAGCTGCTCCACAAAACCTATGACATTGATTATCCCGAGATTATCGCGGTTTACCTGGAAGGCCGGCCCCGCCCGGGGGTGGGTCCCCAGGATGTGGCCCTGGCCCTGATAGGAGCGGTATTCCAGAATAATTTTGTTAATAATAAAGTCCTGGAGTTTATCGGTCCCGGGATCGCCAACCTGTCGGTGGACTACCGCAATGGTATCGATGTCATGACCACCGAGACCACCTGCCTCAGTTCCATCTGGTGCACCGACCCGTCGGTACAAGAGTATTACCGTATCCACGGGCGGCCTGAGGCCTATGCCCGGCTGCAACCGGGTCCGGCGGCCTATTACGATGGGGCGGTGATAATCGACTTGGAACAGATCGAGCCAATGATTGCTCTGCCTTTCCATCCCAGCAATGTATATACCATTAGCGAGTTAAACCGCAATACCGGGGATATTCTGCGCATGGTGGAGATTGAAGGTCAGAAGCAGATGGACAATCCTAACGTCCGCTTCAGCCTTACCGATAAGATAGTCTCAGGCCGTCTGCGGGCCGACCAGGGCATTGTGGCTGGTTGTGCCGGAGGCACGTTCGAAAACCTGAATCAGATTGCGGCTATGGTGGAGAACAAGACCATCGGCAACGGCCAGTTGGCCTTCAGCGTTTATCCGGCCAGTCAGCCCATATATCTGGAGTTGATAAAAAATGGTGCTGCCGCCAAGATGATGATGGCTGGTATCATCATGAAGACGGCCTTCTGCGGTCCTTGTTTCGGGGCTGGAGATGTGCCGGCCAATAACGCCCTGAGCATCCGCCATGCCACCCGTAACTTCCCTAACCGGGAGGGCTCCAAACCGGGTGAGGGGCAGATCTCTTCGGTAGCCCTGATGGATGCCCGCTCCATCACCGCCACCGTCCTCAACGGGGGACTGCTGACCCCGGCTACCGACCTGCAATTGGCGGACGTACCCAGTATCTACAGTTTCAACCGGGAGGTCTACGACAACCGGGTATACAGTGGCTATCGACAGCCAGTCCAGCATTATGAACTAAGATTTGGGCCCAATATTGCTGACTGGCCGGAGATGGTGGCTTTGCCCCGCCATCTGCTGCTGCAGGTAGCGGCTGTGATTACCGATCCGGTCACCACTACCGACGAACTGATTCCATCCGGGGAGACCTCTTCGTTCCGTTCCAATCCCTTGAAACTGGCGGAATTTACCCTCTCCCGGAAGGCTCCCGGCTATGTAGGCCGGGCCAAGGCAGTGGATGCCCTCGAGCAGGAACGGCGACGGCGGCTGGCAACCACCGAGGGGGAAATATCAGTGAATTTGCAGGCTTTGGTGGAACCGCTCATCGAAAAAGGGGTAGGCAGCGACGCTGGGGAGATTTTGCAGGAAACCGGTATTGGCAGCGTGATCTATGCCGTCAAACCAGGTGATGGTTCGGCTCGGGAACAGGCCGCCTCCAGCCAGAAAGTGCTGGGCGGCTGGGCCAATATCGCAGTCAGTTACGCTACCAAACGCTATCGCAGTAATCTGATCAATTGGGGCATGTTGCCCTTTACTATTGATTCCGGGGCTGAACCCTTCGTGGTGGGAGAAATGATCTTCATACCGGATATCCAGGAGAAGCTGGCCGGGGGTGATGAGAGTTTTCCGGCCCAGGTGATGGGCGCCGGAGCGGTGCGGGAGGTCGAACTCCGCTTGGAGAAAATATCCCGGGATGAGCGAGAAGTGATTCTCAAAGGAAGTTTGATCAACTATTATGCCAATTGATTACCCGCCGCAGGCCCGCCATCGGCGCCAGCCTGCGGTTTTTACGGGAGTGAAATGCAGGCGGGTCCAGCCGGGCCACTGGATTAGATGGCAGCGGGCTGATATCTACCGGGTTGAGGTGGGCAGTACCAATGACCAGCGTAGACTCCAGATGGTTTTTGACCGACCTACCGGCATAACGGATAGTCACACATGGCGATTCCAGACCAGAAAGAGAATACTGAGCATAGGAAAGGGCGCAGGAGGTGAGGACCATGCGGCTGCCAGATCATGTGGCGGAGATAATGGCGGTATTGAAAAGCCAGGGCTATGAATCCTACCTGGTGGGCGGTTGTGTACGCGATCTCTTGCTGGATCGGAAGCCGATGGATTACGATGTGGTTACGTCAGCTCCTTTCGAGGTCATCTGCAGTGTCTTTCCCCGCACCGTCCCCCTGGGCGCCCGTTATGGGACCCTGGCGGTGGTGACCGCTGCCGGGCCGGTAGAGGTATCCACCTGTAAAGGACCCTTTCATTCATCCCTGCCCGGTCTGACCGGGATCGAAGCCGATCTTTTCTGGAGAGACTTTACCATCAATGCCATGGCTATGGATGCTGACGGAGAAATAATTGACCCATTCGGGGGAATGCGGGATTTGAAGGGAAGGATTGTTGCCGCCCCGGGCAATCAGGCTGCCCAGCGTTTTCGGGACGACCCCCTGCGGATGGTGCGGGCCATACGCCTGGGTTGCACCCTGGACTTCACACTCCACCCGGCTGTCAATGATGCTATTAGGGCTGTGGCGCCGTTGCTGCCCCGGGTGGCGGCGGAAAGGATAAGAAGCGAGCTGGAGCTGATTTTGCTGGCGGAGCGGCCAGATCAGGGAGTAAAGGCTCTGGCGACTGCCGGTCTGCTGACCTACATCCTGCCGGAAATGATGCCGATGCTCGGTTTCGACCAAAAGAACCCCCGCCATGATAAAGACCTGTTTGAGCATACCATGGCCGTGCTGGCAGCGGCCCCGCCTCGGCTAACGGTGCGTCTGGCCGCCTTGTTGCATGATGTGGGCAAGCCGATTTGCTTCACCGTGGACGGGAACGGCCGGGGGCATTTCTATAACCACCATATAGAAGGCAGCCGGATGGCGACCCTCATCCTACAGCGCCTCAGGTACGATCACCATACCATCGAGGTAGTGACCCGGCTGATTTATGACCACATGAGCCGATTCCCCCAGGTGCGTCGGGAAAGTTTGAAGAAGCTTATTAGTCGGGTGGGGGAGGAAAACCTGGATGACCTTTTTGATTTGCAGCGAGCCGACATCTTAGGGTCAGCCACCCCCTTCGACACATCTTTACTGGACGCCATGGAGGAAGAAGTAGCCAACATCCTGGCGATTCAGCCGCCCTTGTATCGCAAGGATCTGGCCATCGACGGCAACGATCTGGTGGCCCTGGGTTGGGAACCGGGCCCCAGGATAGGCCAGGTGCTGGAACACTTACTGGAAGTAGTCCTGGAACGACCGGAGATGAATCAGGCGGGGCTCCTGCTGGAAGAAGCGCAGACCTACCTTAAGAGAGGGAATAAATAGTACGGTCGGAGCGATTATATTAGGAAAACAAACTGCCTTTTAAAATGCGGTCTGTCTAAACCGCGTTCTGATGGGTGTTGACCTCGATGTATTCAGCTATTCGGCGGTACTCGTTGGCAAATTTCAGTTTGACGCTGATATTGCCGCTTTTCTTTGGGGCTGGAGTTGTCAAGCCCCAATGCGCTTATATCAGCCAGCTTTTGGACATTTTTCGTTTCCATAATCTATGCTCATGAAAACATCCATCATTTTGGGCGTAATTATGACCATGCCGCCCCTGATTCGGCATGATTCAATATATCCGTTTCGGGGTTATCCCGTGAGGAAGCATAAGGAAGCCACCACTTTACCAGAAAAAGTGATGGCTTTTTATCTCTCCTCACACTTCAGGCCAAGTTGGCCCGAAGTGTCACTTGATATGGAACTTTGGACTCATAGAGCATTGAGTGTTATTGTCATGCAAGTACAATAAATACGAGTCGCCAAAATCTCACGTGAAGAATGGCATAAACTGCTTGAATTTACGATGGAGGGACACCAATATGAATAACGCTTTGGAGGTCAGAAACCTCTGTAAAACCTATAATGACTTCTCGCTGGATTCCATTTCGTTCACCCTGCCCGCTGGATATATTATGGGGTTTGTCGGGCAGAACGGCGCGGGGAAAACGACGACCATACGGCTTATCCTGAATATGGCGAATCGAACCGGCGGCGAGGTCAAAATTTTCGGTTTAGACAACATAGAGGATGAATTGACCGTAAAGCAGGAACTGGCAGCTGTCTTTGACGAAATCTGCTTTGTAGACGTGTGGCGTGTCCGCGAGGTTGAAAAAGTTATAAAGGGGTTTTACAGCCAATGGGACAGCGAGCAGTTTGCGGCTTATCTGAAAAGGTTCAAGCTGCCTCCCGATAAAAGGGTTAAGGACTTGTCGCGCGGTATGAAATTGAGACTGATGCTCGCGGTGGCGATGTCGCATAACGCTAAACTGCTCATATTAGACGAACCGACAAGCGGGCTTGACCCGGGTGGCTCGCGGCGAGTTGCTCGATATCTTGCGCGAGTACATCTCTGATGGGGAAAAAAGCGTGTTTTTCTCGACGCACATAACATCGGATTTAGAGAAAATCGCGGATTACATTACGCTGATTGACAACGGCAAGATGTTCTTTACTGGCGCAAAGGACGATTTGGAGACATATTTCCTCATTGTGAAGGGCGGCGCTGACGACCTGACGGACTCCCTGAAATCGCAGCTCATCGGACTGTCGTCAAACACTACCGGCTTCAGCGGACTGCTTCCGTCCTCCAAGTCGGTACTACTATCGGACAGGCTTGTGACGGAAACATCGACGATTGATGAAATCCTTGTGCGCATCAGCAAAGGGGGAAGCTGAAATAAATAGATTATGGAATGCCGTCAAGTTGGACCTGTACACCGCGAAGGCTTCCCTGCCCACATTTGCCATCACTATAATCGCCGTTATTTTCATTGGTGCGGCAATCAAGCAGCCGTCAGTCATTACGGCGATAGCGATGATGTTTGCCACAGCGTTAAGCAGCACGATATTTCAGGTAAATGAGAAAAACAACCTTGATAAGCTCTACGGAATACTGCCGCTCAAAAAGCGGGAACGTTTGCTGGCGCGTTATCTGTATGCTTTGATTTTGGGAATATGCTGTGCGGCTATTGTGACGATTGCCGCCCTGATTCTATATCGCGCTTTAAATAATCCTATGGACACACTTTCTTTCCTCGCCGTTTTGGGGTTTTCCTTTGCGTATTATTGTTTTGCGGTAGGCATAGCCTACCCGATTTTTACTCGAGTTTCTTTTACCAAAGTCTATATTTTTACGATGGCCCCGATTTTCCTGCTGTTTTTTCTACTGATATTTCTCGCCAAACAGCCGGGTTTTCTGATTTGTATGGGCACAGCAGTCCAATTCTTCTCTGCTCATCCGTATTTGCTCCTGTTATGCGGCGCCGGCGCGGGGCTTGTTTTCTTGACTGTTTCCCTCTCAATAGCTTACTCGCTGAGCAGGAGGAAAGAATTGTAGTTGCCCTTATACACGGGGGCTGTTTCGCAGTCTTCTATTATAAACGTTCGGGTGGGCACGATGGGTGTTGTCGAGGCCCGGTTTTCCGTCTTGGTCTCAATAGAAACCCGGACTTCTCCGTCCCGTCCATACGGTCAATGTACCGGCTACGAAGCTATTTATCGCCTGTGGGGCTGGAATTCCCCAGGGAGGATTTGTCAACCGGCGGGGCACTAGTGCTTCTGCAGGGGATTATCTGCTGATCCCCCTGGCTGAACTCATCAGCAGGGTCTTCACGGTCAGATAGAGGCTGCCCCCCAGCAAGACTGCCGTAAACACCCACATCAATGCCCCTAATCCGGGCATTAATCCCATGGCTACGTTGGCGGAAGCGTAACCCAGATAGGCGAACAGGACCGCCAGGGTAAGGTTGATAGCTGCCAACCCCCGCACCGTAAAGGTGCGGATGGCTTCCAAACGCTCCGGTCCCAGCAGGTCTTTGTCCCGCTGAGGTATGTTCAGAATTTTGGCGGGGTTTTCGGGGCGGATGATCAGGAAGATATTTAGTAAAGCGATGCTCAGGAAAACCCCCAGGCCGATCAAAAGGGGGCCGTAGACGGTCCATATGCTCTTGGCGGACCAGGCATCGGGATGTCCCGCCAGCCCAAAATGGGTGGGGACAGTCGTGGGGATCTGATCATAGTGGGCCCGGATATAACTAAAAGCAGTGGAGAACAGCAACAGACCAATCAGGTCCAGCCAGGGGGGATAATAACGGTTTATCTTGGCCCACATGGATGTACCCGCCTTGCTACAGTCTGTTAATGGCTTAGAAACCGGGCGTTTAGTCCCTCCCAGAATTGGGACAGGGGGAAGGTAAATTCGGGCATGCCGGCGGCGTAGGGGGCGATCTCATAC
>JAAYJY010000267.1 GCA_012522705.1 Syntrophomonadaceae bacterium
AGGTGCCCTATAGACATCAATGTCATCAGTAAGGTTAAGCGTTGCTGTACCTGTATTTTCAATGGTAAAAGTTCTGTCAACGGCACCCACGGTGATATCGACACTGCCAAAAGAGGTATCACCCTGAACGTCGATCCCGGGAGCCGGGTCTCCGTTATCGGCCAAAACCAGTCCTGAAATCGCAAAACAGCTAAGCAGCATTACACATAGAATCGCAATGTACCTTTTCTTTGATGTTTTTCTTATGGTTTTCACCATAAAACCTCCTTATAGTATTTCTTTAACATTTGCAATATGTGCAGATGTCCCTCCTTCCGTCGCCAACCATCCATATATGGTCATACATTATACTAAATTCTCCAGACAATCCAAAGATTCCTCTTCAGAATAAAAATATTTTCCAACTACCATTATATAAATGGAACAACTCATCTATTTATACGTTTCTAAAGAGCGAAAAACGCGCATACAACCAGTGGACCATCCGTGAGTCTGTCCCACAACTAATTAAGGCCATTGATTAACTAGGGTGCCCCCGCTTCTGACGTCCGGCTCTAATCTTTTGTGAGTAGCCCCGGGATAAACCAAATAAGACATAGCCAACTGGTGAAGACTGCGTAATCTCTGCAATGTAATAGAATCTACTACTCCCTTGTGAATCCCTGCCAATCCCTAACGCGCTTTCCTTCAATAAAGCTGCTATCATTATGTAAATAGAATTGACGGCAAGATCTATTTTAGGTAATATAAGTTAAATATGCATTAGAAATGCGTAGTGCAGATAGAAATCTGCGCCAGTGATTAGCGTACATATTAGATCAATTTAATACTTACAATCAGGTCATGAAGGCTAAAATGTAGTTTTACTGCGTTTGGGCCTTTTTTTGTTGGCGGAAATTAATAAAGGTGTGGATTTGATACAAATAGGAGGAAAGCGGATGAACAATGAACTTTGGAGGAAATCAGTGGACTTTCACGGGCATGAATGCCCCGGTCTGGCCATAGGCTTTAAGGCCTGCCAGGCAGCGGCGGAGAAAATGGGGATTGGTGTATCGGACGATGAAGAGATTGTTTGTGTTACTGAAAACGACGCCTGTGGCGTCGATGCTGTGCAGGCGATTTTAAGCTGCACCATCGGCAAAGGGAACCTGATTTATCATGGCACCGGCAAGCAGGCATTTTCTTTCTTTGACCGTAAGAACCATAAGAAGATACGGGTATGCCTTAAGCCGAAGAACCATGACGAAATGGAGCGTGCCCAGTGGCAGGAATACCTGCTCAATGCTCCGGTGGATGAAATCTTTACTTTCTCAGAACCCAGGTTTGCTTTGCCGGAAAAAGCCCGAATATTCACGACCATCACCTGCGCAAACTGCGGCGAAGGCGCTCCTGAGCATAAAATGCGGTTTCAGGATGAAAAACCCGTATGCCTTGATTGTTTTAAGACCTACAGCCGGGGCTGGTGAAAAATCTGAACAGGGGTGGAAAAAAATATAGATAGTCTGTGAAGCTACAATATACATATTTAATGCCGGCATTTATTTTCATATTGTTTGATATAAAGAAGGAGAATTTAAATATATTGAAAGGAACTGGACCAATGAAAAGATTGAGTAAATCCATTATATTGATCATGGTCATGGCCCTGGCGGTCGGCCTGCTGGCCGGCTGCGGAAGCAATAATGAAACCGGGACCGCCCCCCAAGGCTCAGAATCCGGTACCCGAACCATAACCGACAGCCTGGGACGACAAGTGGAGATCCCCGCCACGACAGAGCGGATTGTTCCCCTGGGAAATACCCCGCGAATGATCACCTATCTGGGTCTGGCCGATAAAGTAGTGGGAATTGGCGGAATGAAGGCTGACAATATAACCCCGGTCACCGCCTATGCCTATGCCACCCAAGACCGGTGGGCCAACGTCCCCTTGGTCGGTACGGATGCGGCCGGAGCCACCGATTACTATCCGGAACAAATCATCAGTGTTCAGCCTGACGTTATACTATGTTCATACACAGCCGAGCTGGCCGATGAGATTCAAACCAAAACGGGGACTCCAGTGGTGGCCGTGCCCATGGGAACCTTATTTGCAGCGGATTATGAGGACGCCCTGCGTCTGCTGGGGGATGTCTGCGGCGTTAAAGACCGGGCCGAGGAAGTGATCTCCTACATAAACGATAGCCTCGATGACCTCCAAACCCGAACCGCCGGTGTTCCCGATGCGGATAAACCTACTGTTTTAGGTGCTGCCGCCACCTTCAAGGGCGCTCATGGTATTGAGGGGGTCTACACCAAATATGCCGTATTCACAGCCATCGGCGCCAATGATGTCACCGAAGGCATATCCGATAAATCCGGTGGTTTTCTGATCGACAAAGAGCAGGTCATCGGCTGGGATCCCCAATATATTTTCTTTGACAGCGGCGGCGTAGGCCTGGTCAAGAACGACTACCGGGAAAATCCGGATTTTTATGCGCATCTGGCGGCCGTTCAGAATGGAAACCTTTATCAGTACCCTAGTTCAACCTCCTATTATTCAAATGTAGAAATTCCTATTGTCAACAGCTATTATGTAGGCACCTTGCTCTATCCGAAACAATTCGAGGATGTGGTCTTTAAGGATAAGGCCAACGAAATTTTTAAGTTTTTCCTGGGAGCCAATGATTATCTCAGTAAACTGGAAGCTGCCGGCGCTGGTTACAGTAAAGTAACTCTGGATAGTTGATAGTTGATGGCAGATGACCGTATTACTCACCGGGAAGCTTATAATGCTTTAATTAAACGCAAAAAGATGGTCTTGGGGATTTCTGTTTTAGTCACCATCATAATAGCCCTTTTCGCAGTAAGCACCGGTTCTCTGAAGGTTCCCATAGCGGAAATAATCAATACCTTGTGGGGAAAAGGTGAGCCCCAGACCCAGACCATCATCATGAACATCAGGCTGCCGCGAGTCACCGCGGCTATCCTGGTGGGGGCCACCTTGGCGGTAGCCGGTGCGGTCATGCAGTGTGTTTTACAAAACCCGCTGGCTTCGGCATCGACCCTGGGCGTATCGCAGGGCGCCGCCTTCGGCGCGGCATTGGGGATCATAGTGTTTGGGGGCGGAGTAGTGAATTCTGACTCAGCCGCCGCGGCGGTGACCATAAACAATCCTTATATCGTGACCTTGTGCGCTTTTGTATTCGGTTCATTGTCTACCATGGTGATCATTCTGCTGTCCCAGTTCAAGAAGGAGCTTGGTCCGGCCGGGTTGATTCTGGCCGGGGTGGCTCTAAGCTCTTTGTTCAGCGGCGGCAGTACCTTGCTGCAATACTTTGCCGACGAAACCAAGATCAGCTCGGTGGTATTCTGGACTTTCGGGAACCTGGGCTCGGCCGGCTGGACCGAGCTTCTGATCCTGGCGGTGGTATTATTGGCGGCGCTGCTTTATTTCCTGCTCAACCGCTGGAATTACAATGCCATGGAAAGCGGAGCGGATACCGCCAAAAGTCTGGGCGTAAACACCAGAGCGGTCATGCTGATAAGTATGGTCATCAGTTCTCTGGCCTCGGCGGTGGCGGTATCTTTCGTAGGTATCATCAGTTTTGTGGGACTGATAGCTCCCCATATAATGCGCCGGTTCATAGGCAACGACTACCGTTTCCTTATACCTTGCTCGGCGGCGGCCGGAGCCTTGCTGCTCATACTGGCCGACACCTTTGCCCGGCTCATAATCGCGCCGGTCATCCTGCCGATCGGGGCCATCACCTCATTCTTGGGTGTGCCTATGTTTCTCTATCTTTTGTTTAGGGGGTTTAAGTACAATGGTTGAGATCAGTGATATTACTTTTGCCTACCATAAGGCCGCCAGAAATATCTTGAAGGATATAAGCTTTGCGATACGAGAGAATCAATGTATAGCTATTTTGGGCAATAACGGAGCCGGAAAAAGCACCTTGCTAAAATGCATGGACCGTATCTGCCCGGCCCAAGAAGGGGCGATTTACGTCGACAGCCGGAATGTTTATAAAATGTCCAAGAATGAGATGGCCCAGAATATCGCCTACGTGCCGCAACATAATGAAACCGTCAATATGACCGTGTACGATGCCATACTCCTGGGGCGAAAACCATATATAAAGTGGGATGCTACTACTGAGGACAGAGATATAGTGTGGGACATCATGCACAAGATGCATCTGGAGGATTTTGCCTTACGCAACGTATGGCAGCTTTCCGGCGGCGAATTGCAAAAGGTGATGCTGGCCCGGGCATTGGCCCAGGAACCCAGGCTCTTGATGCTGGATGAGCCCACCAGCAATCTTGACCCCCGCAATCAGCATGAGGTGCTGCAGAGAGTAAAGGAGATCGCGCAGGAGCACAATATCTGTGTGGCCATAATCATTCATGATCTCAATCTCGCCATCCGTTATTGTGACCGTTTCATATTTCTTAAGGACGCACGGGTCTTTGACTATGGCGGATTGGAAGTAATGACTCCGCAAAACATTGAAGAAGTCTATAGGATCCACGTTCACATTATCGAATACATGGGCATCCCGGTGGTCGTACCTTTCCCCGACGAGAAAGTGGATACCGGTCTCTTGTCAACCGGAACATACGGCGCCTAGGGCAAGTGAATTACACCCCCACCACGGGAAGGAAGGCCAGGCTTTATTTGCGCCATGTTGAGTGGTATGTGCAATTCTGCACACACCACTTTTTCATCCAGCTCATTGGTCTCAAAGATATTTTTCACCATGATTTAGAAATAAGCAGCCATAGGGAAAACATGATTCTGCTGCTGAAAGAAGGGATGGGGGGATCGAATATGTTTATCAGGGTTGAAAATCTGAGGAAAAGCTATGGAGCGGGCGAAAGCAAAAACGAAGTATTGAGAGGAACAAATCTTACCCTCGGAAAAGGACAGATTGGGGTAATACTTGGTCCATCAGGATCGGGAAAATCAACCTTGATGAATATTATCGGTGGAGTTGACCGCGCCGACAGCGGCAGTGTTTATGTGAACGGTCAGGAAATCACGGCCTGTGATGACGATGAGCTCACCGAATACCACAGAAATTCAGTGGGGTTTATCTTTCAGTTCTATAATCTTGTTCCCAATATCACTGTGGCGAAAAATAATGAAATCATTGCAAACATATCCAAATCCCCACTGGATATAGATGCGGTGTTATAA
>JAAYJY010000024.1 GCA_012522705.1 Syntrophomonadaceae bacterium
CGCATTGCTGAGTTATGAATTGCCGGAAGGTGAGTTTGTTCCTTACAAAGGGCGTTTCTATTGTTGGATCAACATTTCTCCTGACGGAATGATTGCTCTGCCTGTTCAGACAGCGGCTTTTTTGCAATTAAC
Organism: Syntrophomonadaceae bacterium; assembly: GCA_012522705.1. Classification (GTDB taxonomy): domain Bacteria; phylum Bacillota; class Syntrophomonadia; order Syntrophomonadales; family Syntrophomonadaceae; genus PHAA01. Next base: position 133 of record JAAYJY010000024.1, read on the forward strand.
CACAGGGACGGAACTTTTATCGATCCGAAGCAGCAATATTGCTTTCACGATGGGTGCAAAAGGGCCATTGCTTGAGAGCGCGAGAAATTATCAGGGTATAATCGACGTATTTTAGACCGATAAATTCCCCTTTATCATGGAGATTAGGAAAATCCGATAAGTTAAAAGGTGAGGCGAAAGATAAAAATGGCCGCCTTGATCACTATTGATTATCTCTGGTTTAGGCTTCCCCAGAGCCCGCTTCAAACAGTCCAGAATAAATGATATGTCCTGGGTGCTGGGTAGCTCGTAAAACATAAGAGCATAGCCAGAGGATTTAGTTATGTGCATCTAAAAAGCTTATAATCTACAGAAAAGGCATCGGAAGTCTTGAATTATGTTTTTTTACGCCTTTGGATTAAGCCCATGCCAACAGTCTGAAGCTGGTAGCTGGTGCAAAAAACATCTTGGAAATCTTATGACCTGTTTGGAAGTGGCAGCATAGCTGTTGACCCTTGGTTGTTATTAGAGAATGAATATAAATTGTTTATTTCTTGTTTTAAAGGAGATTATTATGAAAGCATCTAAATACCTCCAAGTTGCATTTTTACTTGTGGGAGTACTGACCGTTTTAGAGTTTGTCTTTATTAGAGGAATGTTCACGTGGTTAATTGCCGTTGCTGCCATTACGGTTGTTGGAGTCTTGAATGTTATTATAAGCATAAAGAATAAGGAGGCGCTACAGGCCTCGCTTTATATCCTATCAACAATTGCCCTTTGCATGGGATATTTCGTACTCGCATAAGCAGTACGATAATACAGAACATCATGAGTTTGGACTGCCCCCATTTAATTTCAATTCCCAATTTGAGAATAGAATAGTAACTGAGGCTTATGAGAATCAGCAAAACCGTTCTTCCGGTTACGCGTTATGCGCAAACAGAGATCGGGGCAAATTGGCACAGTTGCTCATAGAAGTGGCAAATTCCGCAAATACACCGTTACATTTACCAGTAGGTCAAGATGCTGTGGAAGTGCTGGGTGCCCTTCAGATAAAACTAAAACGAGATACGAATGTGTGGCGTAATACAGTGAAAACCACTATTGAATATGTATATTCTGATTTGTCTGTGAGTTTAAACCGAGAAGGGGGTAGTGAATCATGCAAATTGCACTGACGAAAAAGTTATCGGATACCATAGGATTAAAGATTCCTGCCATTGATGAATCCATCAATCCACTGTTTACATGGACAGCAAACTGGACAAGGGTATGGGAAAATCGAAGAACAGAGGACATGATCGTGTTGGTGAACAATGCTACACGCTTCACGGTAGCCATCTACCAGGTTAAACGGAAAGACCTCAAAAATCTGGAAGTGATGATGAAAACGGCCATTTCCAACACGTTATTGACCATGAATGTTAATCCGGAGATAGTTGAAGAATATTGGCGATTAGCGGGTGAAATTGAGTTGGCCCAAAATCGCGGCAGACAAACAGCAGCCTGGGTGACAAAGGCGGGACTGGAATGCGCCTTTCATGTTGGGCGAGAATATAATGGCATTGCGAAAATGTACTGTGACACAGTCGGCATTCCTGCCAATTACCGATATGTCCATGTTTCCACGCACAAAGATGAGGAGTTGGTTCCTTACCGGGCAATGGTTGATGCTCTGACTGAGCTTACAGGCATGCCAGCTTATAAATATCGTGCCTTTGAATTGCTGATTTCACTTGATTTGGAAAGCTACAAGGCAGTGCGGAGGGTTATTGTACCTGCCGACTTGGAATTTGCACGGTTACACAAAGTGTTGCAATCCGTGTTTGGCTGGAAAGATTACCACCTATATGACTTCACCATCTTTGACGGCAACAGGCGTTTACCGGTTATCCGAATGGTTTCCTTTGAGGATGACCTGGAGTACGATGAGCATGCTATTCTAATGAAAGGGCATACATTAGCGGAGTTTTTGCCTGAGCACAAGCATATGCTCTATACATATGATCTGGGCGATAACTGGGAACATGAAATCGAGCTGGTGCAAGTGATTGAGGATTATGACAAGGAATCACCCTATTTACTGGAAGCAATTGGTCAAACACCACCTGAGGATGTGGGCGGAGTAGGGGGATATGTGAGTTTCCGCGCAATCATGCTGGATCCAAATAATCCGGAATATAAGGAAATGAAGGAATGGGCAAGGTATTGGACACCAGAGCTTAGTGACTGGGAAAAACGGTCAAGGGTTATTCATCTCTAAAATTGTAATTATCGGAGGGGGGGTAAAATGAACAAAACGATCAAGATTCGGAATGAAGAAGAAAAAGATTATGAGAGAGTAGAAAAAATCACAAGAATGGCTCTTTGGAATTTATATATTCCGGGTTGCGTTGAACACTATTTGGTTCATGTTATGCGGCCCCACAAGGACTTTCTGCCGGAGTTGGATCTGGTGATTGAGGTGGATGATCAGATCATCGGAAATATCATGTATACGAAGACAAAACTGATTGATGGGTCGGGGTAGGAAAAAGACATCCGTACTTTCGGTCCGGTTTGCATTTCGCCAGAATATCAGAGAAAGGGTTATGGGAAAGCCCTAATGGAGTTTTCCTTTGAACAGGCAGCCGCTCTTGGTTATGAGGTGATTGTGATCTTCGGGAATCCGAACAATTATGTAGGCCGCGGATTTAAGAGCTGCAAAAAGTACAATGTCTGCCTTGAGAATGGGACATATCCGGCGGCTATGATGGTAAAAGAACTCAAACCTGATGTCTTGGACGGAAGGGAATGGGTTTATCATCAGAGTCCTGTCTTTGAGATAGATGAACAAGAAGCTGAGCGCTTTGACGAGGGCTTGGAAAGCTGGGAGAAAAAATACCAGCCAAGTCAGGAAGAATTCTATATTCACAGCCAGTCTATTATTCAGTGAGCTGGCTTTAGTACCTTCCTCAAAAACAACTCGATCATCCACTCGCGGGTAACTATGCCGGGCACCAGGAATGTCATATCACGCCAGACTGGCTGTTAATTTATAAATTTGAAAAGGATATCTGGTCCTGAACAAGAACATGAACCCATAGCTACTTAATTTTAGTTTGGAGGATGTAGCGCCATGCAATTGAGTTGGATGGACATAAAAAGCCGTGCACTCCAGTTTTCAAAGAGGTGGAAAGACGCCAAGGACGAGAAGTCTGAAGCTCAGAGTTTTTTGAATGATTTCTTTCAAATCTTTGGTGTTGATACCAAGAGGGTAGCCACATTTGAAACCAAAGTCCCTATGGGAACCAACAGGAACGGCTATATTGATCTGCTTTGGAAGGGTGTTATCCTGATTGAAATGAAGTCTTTGGGCAAGAGCCTGGAAAAGGCATTTGGTCAGGCCAAAGATTATGCTTTCAAAATCGAGGATGACGAAGACTTACCCGAATATATCATGGTGTCCGATTTTCAGCGGATAAGGCTTTATAGGCTGACCACCGGTCAGACCTGGAACATCAATACCAAGCAGCTGCATAAACATGTAAAATTGTTTGCTGGCTTGGCTGGATACAAGGTTGCCGCGGACAAACCCAACGACAAAGAAGTTGATATTAAAGCAGCGGAAAAGATGGCCAAGCTGCATGATATTTTGAAAGCCCACGGATATGAAGGGCATCAACTGGAAGTCTATTTGGTCAGGCTGCTTTTTTGTATGTTTGCTGATGATACCGGCATTTTTGAAAAGAACATCTTCTATGACTACATATCCGGCTCCAAGGAAGATGGTTCGGACCTGTCTGCTCGCATCGCCAGGCTTTTTGAGGTTTTGGATACACCACCGGCAGTTCGAGCCAAACAGACCATGCTTTCCGATGAACTGAAGCGATTTGCCTATATCAATGGGAAACTGTTCGGTGAAAGACTATCCTTTGCTGACTTCGATCCCAAAACCCGTAAGATTTTGCTGGAATGCTGCTCCTTGGACTGGGGGTATATATCACCGGCTATATTTGGAGCCATGTTTCAAGGCGTAATGAACCCTCAAGAACGCCGGGAGTTGGGCGCCCATTATACCAGTGAAGAAAACATATTGAAGGTTATCAAACCGTTGTTTCTTGATGCACTGTGGGAAGAATTCGAACACATTAAAGGCAATAGTAAGCAGCTGCAAAAATTCCACGACAAGCTAAGCAAATTGAAATTTCTTGATCCTGCCTGCGGGTGTGGCAATTTCTTGATCATCACTTATCGGGAATTACGCCTTTTAGAACTGGAAGTCCTGAAGATGCTGATTGATAATACTGGTCAACTGGTGATGGATATTTCACCTTATTGCTTGGTGAACGTTGACCAGTTTTACGGCATCGAAATTGAAGAATTCCCCAGCCAGATTGCTCAAACTGGTATGTGGTTGATGGATCATCAAATGAATACGCTCGTTGCGGAGCACTTTGGGCTATATTATGCCCGGCTGCCCCTGCACAATGCTGCAACTATTATTCATGGCAATGCCTTGACATTGGATTGGAATGATGTGATCCCGAAGGTTGAACTGAGTTATATTCTTGGCAATCCACCGTTCAGTGGCGCCAGGATTATGGATCAAAAACAAAAGAATGAAATTGTGGCCGTGTTCGATTCTATCAAGGGGGTTGGCAACCTGGATTATGTGTGTGCTTGGTACGGCAAAGCAGCTGAATATATACAAGACACTAAAATTAGGGTTGCTTTTGTATCCACCAATTCAATTTCGCAGGGTGAACAAGCAACTATTCTATGGAAACACATGATTGAAAATCAGGGGATTGTTATTAACTTTGCATACCGCACGTTTAAGTGGAGTAACGAAGGGAAAGGCAAGGCAGCTGTAAATTGTGTGATTGTCGGTTTTTCTCTCGTGGATGATGCACCAAAGATAATCTTCGACAATGAGGCAGTCAGGTTTGCAACTCAAATCAATCAGTATTTGGTGGATGCACCTGTTGTCTATGTAGAGACCCGCACTACACCCATCTGTAAGAATGTGCCTGCAATTGGAATTGGCAACAAACCAATTGATGGGGGAAACTACCTGTTTACTGAACAGGAGAAAGAAGACTTTATTAGACTGGAGGCACAAGCCGGCAAATGGTTCAAAATATGGATAGGGGCAGACGAATTTATAAACGGCTATAGAAGATATTGTCTATGGTTAGGAGACTGTCCGCCAAATGAACTCAAGGCCATGCCCCTAGCCCTTCAGCGAGTAGAAGCGGTACGCCAGTTTAGACTAGCCAGCAAAAGCCTTCAGACAAGAAAACTGGCAGATACACCGCGTAAATTTCATGTGCAAAATACACCACCAAATAACTATATTATGATTCCAAGACATTCGTCAGAGAATAGGAGGTATGTCCCAATAGGTTTCCTTGATAGAAACATATTTGCGGGCGATTCTACTTTAATTGTAGAGGATGCCACGTTTTATCATTTTGGCATCCTTACATCAAACGTTCATATGGCTTGGGCGCGAACTGTTGCTGGAAGACTTGAAATGAGATACAGGTATTCCAAGAACGTGGTATATAACAATTTCCCGTGGCCTGACCCAAACTCCAAACAAAGGGAAGATATTGAGAAAGCAGCGCAGGCGGTATTGGATGCCAGGGCACTGTACCCCGATAGTTCACTAGCTGATCTGTATGATCCGCTCACAATGCCCCCTGAATTACTCAAGGCGCATAATAACCTTGATAGGGTTGTCCTTTCAGCTTATGAATTAAAGGGTTCAACAACTGCAGCTGAAATAGTAGCCCACCTGTTTCAGATGTATCAACGATTAGTAGCCAATCAATGATGATAAGGGTTGGATCTGAAAAGGCGTTATTGAGAGATTATATGAGTTAACAGTATTACTTCGAGAGGAATTTAGCATGGCTACTTTTCAGGATTTTATGAAATTAGATATAAGAGTTGGAGAAATAATTCAAGCGGAGTTTTTTGAAAAAGCAAAAAAGCCTGCCTATAAACTTTGGATTGATTTTGGTAATGAAATGGGTGTGAAGAAATCAAGTGCCCAGATTACTGAATGTTATAAAATGGAGGAACTTATAGGTAAGCAAGTTTTAGGAGTGGTAAACTTTCCACCAAGACAAATTGCCGATTTTATGTCGGAGGTACTAGTGTTAGGAACATATTCCACTCAGGGGGTAGTATTGATTCAGCCAGAACAACGCGTTGAAAACGGTGACAAATTGGGCTAATATGCTATTCGCGGCCCTAATGCCAGGTTGACGTGGCTGACACAAAAAGGAAGAAATGGTCAATTCGGAGAGTTGCCGCTGGGCGTGGGTTTTGAGGACAGTCCCGGAAGTTAATACAGTGACTTCCGCTTCACATAAACAAGGCGGCAAAGGAGCGCAGGTGATTATGTGCAGCCAAACAGTATTGACGAATACATCGCCACACAAGCCGAAGAGTTGAGCGAGGCGCATCGCGCCTTGCTTTCCACGCTCCACAAGTACGAGAAGATCGATACGACGAAACTGGGCAAGTCACAGTTCTAGCTGGTCGACTAAACTGTGCACAGATTGTCGGGTGGATAAAGGCATCCTTGGGTAATATTGATGGGGAAAGGCAGCGAAATGAATTATCGCATGGTGGAAAAAGAGCCATTTAAGTTGGTCGGTTTTAAGAAAAGAGTTCCCATAGTATTTGAAGGTATCAATCCAGAGATTGCCGCAATGGCCCAAATGTTAACCCCGGAGATCATCAAACAATTAAAAACACTCTCAAATACTAAACCAACCGGGATTACAAGTGCGTCTGCCAATTTTTCCGAAGGAAGAATGGAAGAAAAGGGGGGTCTGGATCACTACATCGGGATAGCAACTTCAAATGATGAAACAGCAGAATTTGATGTATTGAACATTGATGCCAATACCTGGGCAATATTTGAATCCATCGGTCCATTCCCGGAAACACTTCAAAATGTGTGGGGCAGAATATATTCAGAGTGGTTTCCGTCTTCAGGCTATGAGGCAGCCCCAGGTCCTGAAATACTGTGGAATGAGAGCCCGGATACTGGGAATCCGACCTATAGAAGCGAAATCTGGATTCCGGTGAAAAAGCTGGAATATGGTGGGTAATTACAGCTTCCCTTTTTCCGTTATTAATAGGTATCGCTTTCCTTATAAGCGGCTTTGTTGACTGGAAATTCCCTCCATCCGAGGCAGTTGCTTTTTATCGTTATTTGCCATTTGTCTTCTTTTCTGTGATGTTTACCTCCGGGCCTGTTTTGGAGGAGTTTGGTTGGCGTGGCTATGCATTGCCAAAGTTGCAAGCCAAGTATTCACCCCTTAAATCTTCTCTGATTCTAGGATTCATGTGGGCAGTGTGGCACTGTCCCCAGTTTCTTGTCCCCCACGAAAAAACAGGAATGTTTTATATAACTCCGATTTGGTCCTTTGTTTTAGCTGGATGTTGTAGCAGCTATATTGATAAACACCTATAGTTCAAAATAACCGTGGGTTGATTTAGTTGATGGTGGAATGTCTTTGATTTAACCGGAGGGTAATCTAGTATGGAGTCGAACTTTGAGCCAGCGGTCTGGCCGGAAGACAAATTGCCACAGGAAGCTGAGGGTTATCAACAATGTGAAATATGCTCGGGTAAATCGCGGGTTATTTGGGGGGAGGGAAATCCCCATGCGCCTGTTGTAGTTATTTTGGATAATCCGGGCGCGCGTGAAGACAAAGATGGCATTGAATATGTCTGTGGGACGAGGCAGACGCTGCAGA
>JAAYJY010000268.1 GCA_012522705.1 Syntrophomonadaceae bacterium
CAGAACTTTGGGGCAGGACTAAAAATATTAAAACCCAGTGCGGAGAAGACCCTTGATGTCAGCAATAATCAATATGTCAATGAAATGTGGGATTTCATCGACAAACACCAAAGCATGAATATTGATACATTATACAAGAACTTCATGGGAATAGGCGGACCCAAGGATTATGGACTCAGCCGTCGGATGGTTCAGCTTTACCTGCTTTGCCTGGCGCGAAACGGCAAGGTGCAGATTCAGGTATCGGGGAAGTCCGGGCTCTCGACCTCCCTGATTGACTATTCCAACCTGGATTCCATTGACTTCTCAGCCAAAGTGCTGGATTCCATGGAGAAGGTAATAAAGATGGCCAAGCCGGAAAATTGGGAGGTTTTACGTCCCTACGCAGAAATAATCTTGAACAGGACCATGCCCGAAACTCATGATGATGCCGAAATCAGCAAATACCGGAGCTTGTTAAAGGACCACTTTGCCGAGCAGCACCACGCTTCAGGCCGGGTGCATAGTCAAGCTCAGAATCTGTTCGCCTACTTAAAGGGAACCAATCCATATGCAACTGAAGTTGAACAAGTCAAGACTCTATACTCGGTTGACCTGGCGACCGGTAACGATATAGACAATATTCTTAATGGCTTGAAGTCGGCGTTTGATTACCAGGCTTTTGATATAGGTCAGGTTGATGAAGACGAACTAAAAGACCTGGCAGTTAGACTGACAAATTATAATAACATGGCCAATATATTGCAATACGCGCAGGAACTCACCACGGCGTGGCAATATTGCCAGGAGGTTGTTCCCGATATACCCAAGCTAAAAGAAATCCGTTCTGCGCAAAAAATAATTTCAGGCAAACTGAAAAACTTAAAACCATATATTGATTCGGATATCAAGCTCAAGACCGAATTGCTAGGCTCAAGTGCTCCTGGATCAACGGAAAAGGGGACCATCAATGCGCTGTTGAAGGATTATGCAACGATATATATTGCGCTGCACGACGATATCACCGATCGGTGCAATCAGAGCCGGAGTAACATTCGGCGCTTGTTGTCAGGAAATGAATGGCTCGCATTGCCCCAGTTGGAGCAGATCACAGCTTTGCAGCCCTCATTTTCTTCAAATCTTGAAGAGCATGTAAAACAGCTGGCGGAAGGCATATTTTCCTGCGCCGACTCCTCCAAAAATTCGGTTATGAATGATTTAGGGTTACAGCCCCGGCATCAGTGTAACCTGTCTCTGATCAATGCCGATACTCACATGGACAATGCCCACCAAAAAGAATCGTCGGCCTTGGACTACTATAGCAATACATTAAACGATAAATTTCAGATTTTCCTCAATCCAGCTATTAGAAAGAGGCTCGAACAAGGGCGGAGTAATGATATTATCGATCACCTGCTAGAATGCAGTAATGTACAGGATATCCGCACCTTGCTGGTCAAGGCAGTACACCAAGAGCTGGCGATTATTGATGTAATCAACCGCTATCTTAAGAAAATCGTGGTCAGAAAAGTCAAGCTAAGCGATTTTAATCCAGACAACAAGACTGTGGAAGGGGATCAGATCGAAGAAATCGTACTCCAGTTTGGTGAGTTCCTGACCCAGCAAATGGATGAACTGGTCGAAGAGTTGAAAACCTCTGGCGAAGATGCTGATGCACTTCCCATGTTGGTTCTGGAATAGGTGATGTTATGCTTCTAAGAGAATGGATAATAGATAAACTGGAACAGCTGGTAGACTTCGATCGGGTATTGATATGCGATCCATTAAACCTGTTGCCGCCAGCTTATACTGCTATTGACCACCTGGCCGAAGAGCATGGATTCACAGTGATCCGGGCTTCCGCTAATTTGGCTTTCCGGGATACCTATGAACGACTGCTCCAGGATCCGGAGGTCAATAGGATCATGATCCTGGACCAAACTCCGTATATGCGCCTGCAGAAGCAGGGTGTTGGTGATGCCCCCCCTTTGTTCTATCCTGATTTCCTGGAGAAGTGCCCGCCTGAGGCACGATTGAGGTTGGATCTGCGTCAGTACCTGCGTGACGCAACTGGTGACGGCAGTTGGCCGCAAGCATGCAATGAACCCCAATATGCTCGTTTGATGATTTCTCGATTGCCCGCAGTGCTGATTGCTTATAACAACATGCGTTCTTTCAGCAGGAAGGGCTTTACCGATTCGGATTTTGATACCATTGTGACCTACGCTGCGTTAGGAATTCCCGACCTGGCTTTCAAGAGACTGGGAGCGGAAGAATACTGGAGAATTGGTCTCATGGGGCACGAGACCCTTGAGGATTTGAAAAGGCTGGCTCCTAATGTGGTGGATACGTTTGCTGCCGAATTGAAGAAAGCGCCCATTCCATTCTGCTGGTTTGCCGACCGTGATGCCGAAACCGTAGTCAATGGATTATACCTGGCCGCCATCCTCAGCCAACACACCGGGCAATGGCCCTTATTGCTGGGCAATGTTGACCCCGTTTACAGCCCCTTTAAGAATATCGATGCAGCCTTGTTGAAGGAGGATGTCCCGCGTCTGGTAGCCATTGACATCAAACAGGCCGAACTGGATCTGACCAATCTTGAAAAAGAACTGGACAGCGAACAGCTGGAACTGATCCTGATAGAGCATTTACAGATAACCGCACCTGACAATTTCGCATCGTTGATCGAACACGAATGTTATTCCGTTCTTTTCCGCTCGCTGGGATTATTGATGGCTTTGGATAATATGCTATCCCCCCAACCGGATCGTAAGGCTCAGAAAAGGGTACAGGCCGCCTTGTTCCAGCGAAAAGAAATTGGTCTGGTTGATCAGCGTAATGATTCAACCGGAAAACATCTAATTGAGACCTATAAGCTGATGCTGGAACTGGAACCGTTAAACAAACAATTATTGGCGGTTCAGAAGGAACTAAGCGTTAAGAAGGCGGACCAACTGGATTGGAAATATTTCTACAATATTTGGATAGACAAAAAACTGGGCCGACTGGAGTATCTGTCATCATCACTGGAGCGGATCATATACAATCCAGACCTTTTGCCCAAAAAGGCCGGAGATCTGCCTGACGTTTTTGCAGAAGCAGTGGAGCGAATTCACCAGCGGGCCGGAAAACTGGGTGGGGAAATCAGTTTTAAACTGCGTGTTATTAACAGCAAGTTCCAGGAAATGATTCAGCTTCGCTATCCCCAATGGGTTCAGGAAC
>JAAYJY010000269.1 GCA_012522705.1 Syntrophomonadaceae bacterium
GCATACTATGAATGTCTATATTCAATCTAACAAGCATTTATTTACACTGCCATGCGGCAGTTAAACCTTTTCGCATACCGGTTATGAAAAAATATATATGTCAAAAATCCATATCTGGCTAAGCCGCGAGACTTCTTTTCAGAGCCTTATAAAGATTTTAGACAGTTTGCAGAATAGTGTCAAGCCTGATTATCGGCGGTATTGGCGTTTTTTGCCCTTAGTGCGGTTTTGATTCTCTCCACGCATATGTTATATATCTCGGGGTTATTGCGAAGATAGTCCTTGGCATTCTCCCGACCCTGTCCCAGCCTATCACCCTCAAAGGCATACCATGACCCGCTCTTTTGTATTACGTCCAAATCAGCGGCTATGTCCAGAACGTCCCCTTCCCTGGAAATACCCGTACCGTACATGATATCGAACTCGGTAGTTTTGAACGGAGGTGCAACTTTGTTCTTCACCACCTTGACCCGGGTGCGGCTGCCTACCTGCTCGGTGCCCTGTTTGATCGGTTCAGCCTTCCTCACTTCCAGACGCAGAGAGGAATAGAATTTCAACGCCCGGCCGCCGGTAGTGGTCTCCGGGTTCCCGTAGATTATGCCGATCTTCTCCCGGATCTGATTGATAAAAATAACCACTGCATTAGACTTGCTTATGTGCGAGGTCAGCTTCCGCAGGGCCTGGGACATCAAACGGGCCTGCAGCCCCACATGGCTATCCCCCATTTCCCCTTCTATCTCGGCCCGCGGCACTAAAGCCGCCACCGAGTCTATGACCACCACATCAATGGCCGCGCTCCGGACCAGGGCTTCTGCTATCTCCAAGGCTTGCTCTCCATTGTCAGGCTGGGAAACCAGCAGGTTGTTGATATCCACCCCCAACCGCCGTGCATAAAGGGGGTCGAGGGCGTGTTCGGCATCGATGAAGGCCGCCATCCCGCCGTCTCTCTGGGCCTGGGCAATGGCGTGCAAAGCGACCGTCGTCTTCCCCGACGATTCCGGGCCGAATATCTCCACTACCCTTCCTCGGGGGAGGCCGCCCACGCCCAGGGCCATATCCAATGAAATACAGCCGGTCGATATGACATCCACATTCATGGCCGCATTTTCACCCAATTTCATTATAGAACCTTTACCAAACTGTCTCTCGATGGTTTTGATGGTATTGTTAATTGCCTCCACCTTGTCTGGTCCGAGCTCCTTGGATTCCATCTCTTCTCCTCCTCAAACATATGTTCGATTTCGTAAATTATAATGCACCCGGATTTTCAATGTCAATACATAATTATCCTTTTAGGTAAAAAGAGCCCAAAACCGAGTATTTTGGACCCGAACGGGAAAGTTCACTCATCATCAGCTGGAACTGGTCCACCTTGAATCCAATCAGTCTATCGCGGGCTTCCAGTTGCTCCAAATCCTTCTGCATCTGCTTTAGATTGTGGTCCGACCGTACCCTTCCCAGAGTAAGATGAAACCTATGCTCCTTTTCCGGTTCGAAACCTAGTTCGCCAAGATAGGCATCCACTCTTTCGCCCAAAAACGAAGCCTTGTCCAGTTCCCCTTTGATCCCCAGCCATATCACTCTAGGACGCCGGCTGTTGGGAAAGTAGCCCACTCCCCCTGCTGAAACATAGAAGGGGGGTATCGATTCGGCCGCCAGCATCAGTTGTTTTTTAAACTGCGGCAGGTCCGAACCGTTGACTTCACCTAGAAATTTAACCGTTAAATGGTAGTTCTCATATTCGACCCATTTTATGTCCGGCAGACTTCGTCCCAGATAGTTTCTAATCATGCGGGCATGTTGCTTGACACTGTCGGGAACAGCAATAGCCACAAACATCCTCATCTTGTTACCTCCCCTGCTGCCGGGCGTTTATATTCCAAATGGCGGCGCAGCAAATCCAGAGCCGATTTGGCGGAAATGATACGGATCAGTTCGCGATCCGGCAAACCCAGGCGGAGTTCTCTGATGGTACACCCGCCTTCATATGCCAAGGCTAAATAGACCAGGCCCACCGGTTTTTCAGGGGAGCCGCCTTCGGGGCCGGCAATACCGGTTACAGCCAAAGCGTAATCGACCCCTGATTTCTGCCGCAATCCCTCGGCCATCTCCCGGGCCGTCTCCGGGCTCACCGCCCCATACAGGTTCAGTGTATCAGCATTTACGCCCAAGTACATCTTTTTGGCCTCATTGCTGTACGATATCACCCCGCCCCAAAAATGCGCGGAACTGCCGGGCAAATCGGTTATCATTTTACCCAGCAATCCTCCGGTGCAGGACTCAGCCACCGCCAGTCGGGATCCCTGCTGCAACAGTAATCGGGCGGTCTTGGCGGTCAAGGTCTCATCATCGAACCCAAACACATTTTTCCCCAGTCGCTCGAGTATAAAGGCTGTCAATACCTGCATACGCTCATCAGTATGGGGGTTACCCAGGGCACTCCCCAATGAGAGTTTAACCTGGATCTCCCCATCCACCGCCAACAACGCGGTGGCGATACCTTCCTGATTCCCCAACAGATCCCCCAGCCTTTCTTCTACCTGGGACTCACCCAATCCCAGTA
>JAAYJY010000270.1 GCA_012522705.1 Syntrophomonadaceae bacterium
GTTGCCCCGTTGGGTGATGTGATGCGGTACCTCCGGGACCACTATGCGTGCTGTTCTAGGCATGCGACTATAGTATCAAATTTCCGTCCCCATGTCAATAATATTGGTGACTGTCCCCTGTTATCTTGAATCAATTCATGTCCCTGGCGAAATACGTATATCTTGTAGGCCTGTGACATAAGCGTTTGAATTGTTGAGTACCGCTCCACCCGGCCTACAACTGAGCCTCACCATCGATTGTTGAATGATCAGCATGCTTACCATCTGATAAGGAATATATACCGCAGCGATGGCGTTTACCTAATCAAATCTAACGATACCCAGCAGGAAGCCTATACAACAGGAAGGGATTAGACATGAACGATTCACGGAGAGATTTCTTGAGAATAGCGGGCGGTGTGGCGGCTACCGGGGCCGTGTTGAGCTCATTGGCGCCGGAGGCCCATGCCCAGGGCAGCGGCGCGGTGACGGAACATGTGCTTGCGCCCCTGCCCTATGCCTATGATGCGCTGGAACCCTATATCGACGCGGCGACCATGGAATTGCACCATGGGAAACATCACGCCGGCTATGTAAGCGGCTTGAATGCCGCGGAGGCCGCCTTGGCCAAGGCGCGGGCAGACAATGACTTTGCGCTGGCCCAATACTGGACAAAGCGCGCCGCCTTCAACGGCGGCGGCCATTTCCTGCACAGCATGTTCTGGAAAGTGATGGCGCCGGCGGGCAAGGGTGGTGGCGGCGAGCCGGACGGCGCCTTGCGGGACGTTATCAACCGGGATTTCGGCAGTTTCGAAGTGTTCAAGAAGGAGTTCAGCGCGGCGGCGGCGCAGGTGGAAGGCAGCGGCTGGGGCCTGCTGCATTATCGGCCCGAAGACGACCGGCTGATCGTGCTGCAGGCGGAAAACCAGCACAAGTTATCCCCCTGGGGTGCCTGGCCCATTCTCGGCATTGACGTGTGGGAGCATGCCTATTACCTGAAATATCAGAACAAACGTACAGAGTACATTGAGGCCTGGTGGAATGTAGTGAACTGGAAGCAGGTTGCGGAGAACCTGGCGGCAGTGAAGAAAGGATAAAAAAAGGCCCCGGGGTACCGCAGCTTACCCGGCTTCCTTAAGACCCATACCGGCCGGCCGTTTCCAAGGTGCGCGGAAACGGTCGGCCTTCCTTTTATATCACAGAAGGCCGAAGGAAGGAGGAGGGTGTAGGGGTCAGGGGTCAGGGGTGTGACAGTTTCCTGCACACCTTTTCCTTCCGTTTATTTCTTGTCTTTCGTGGTCAGTCACTTCCGGGCCAATCGTGCTGCCTCAACTATCTAGAAATACCCTAGCCCGCGAATCAGCTCCTCCGTTTCCGCCGCGTCCGGCCCTGTCATATCTTCCGGTTTCAAATAGCCCTGCTCCACCAGAAATTTTCGCATCTCGTAGGTAATCACGAAAGGGATGCGGGTAAACAGGGACTGGGTAAACAGACCGGGTGGCCCCGGTGGAGCAATCCGCCGGGGCCACCCGGTCCTATTACTCCTGTTCTGCTTTTGTTATTTGGGTAGTTTCCCTGCAGGTAAACAAGTTCATTACTATCCGGCCAAGGACCTGAATACAAGCGTGCATCAGGCCAATCTGGAAAACGACATAAAACACATCATAAAGCGGGATATTGTGCATCTGAGGTAGAAGCCGCCACCACCCCAGTACAGGCATCCAGAACAGGAACGCGACCGTACCATTCCATAAGAGTGAATTTTCTACATACAACAGCGAAAAAAATACAACAACAAAACATATCATCGCCGGGACTGTCAGTGTCAAGTTCATCGCCTCTGAATCGTTCCCAACCGTAAACGCCAGCATAAAGGACACGTGAATGGCCAATAACGGCCAAATCATCCATAAGAACCGCTTATTCCTTGAGGTTGTCTCTTTCCCGCCGGAACGGGCGTTTTCTTTTGTATAAAACCGATTAATAAACACCCTGCCGGTAGATTGAATGAAACAATGCGCTAAGGCAACTATCCCGATGCTGATTGCCACGGCGCCTACTTCCCTTTCCCAAACGGTTGTGGCGTCCGGCCTCGCCCAATGGAATCCGAGGACGGGCAACCAGAATACAAACGCGACAGCGCCGTTCCATAAAGGCGATTTTTCTGCGTACAGTAGCTTGATACAGAAAACAACAAATAAGGCCACTTCCGGCACTATGAAAAGAAGGCGCAGATCGGGTGACAACTTGCCTGCGATCAGCATCGAATACAGGGGTACAATCGTCCCTTTTGTCCATACGATGCATTTTTTCCGGACTTTCATAAGGACACCTTTCCGATACTGCCGTCTCACTCAAAAATAGCCAAGGCTTCGGAGGGTCTCTTCCATTTCCTCGGACTGCTCCTCCGGGGTTGATTCAGGTTTCAGATACCCTTTCTCCTCAAGGAAGATCCGGATGTCGTGGGTAATGACATTCGGTATGCGGCATATCTTGACCGGGTCGGGCACCTGTTTCGGACAGCGTTCGCGGAAAGCGTTTAGAATGTCCTGCACATGGTCGCGCACCTCCGGCATTGCTTCCAGGATATTTTCTTTTTCCGCCGGGTCCGCCCGCCTATTGAAGAGCGCCTCATATTGTAGAGGGCCCCACGGGTGCGGTGAGGGACGTATTCCCCGGAGTGTTTCCTCACGCGAGATGGCCATGTTTTGCGAAATGGTGACACGCTCCTCCAACGTCAGCCACTTGGGTGCGGCGATATACAGATAGTCACCCTCCACGACGGCACGAACCACATTGCGCATGGGGTTAAGTAATTCGGCAATGATGGGCTTTTCTTTCGGCCGGGAAACCCAGGCGCCATTTTCCTGCTGAAACAGCGGGGCGCCGTCCACCGTATGCGGCGCGGAAGGCAGCCCGGCCAGATCAAGTATGCTGGGCAGGACATCCACCAGGGCTACAGGCGTCGCCACGCGTCCAGGCGCGAGCCGTTTCGGCATCCAGAAGAACAGGGGCACATGGATGGATTCCGGAAAGAGGGACCACGCATGCTCGACAAACCCGTGCTCCAGGAACTCCTCCCCGTGGTCGGCAAGGAAAATAAACAGCGTGTCTTCCGTGATGCCCAGCTGCCGCATTCCTTCGAACAGGTTCCGAATAGCGTCATCCTCCAGGGCGATTTCAGCGTCGTAGCGCAGCATCAGGTCTTCAAACCGTTCTTCGCCTGGGCCGAAACCCTCTTCCAGCAGGGTGTCCAAATGGGCACGTACATCGTCGATGGCGTCCAGCGGCTTTGGGAACACCTCCGGCGCGAAGCGGCGATAATACTCGTCCGGCGGGGTGTAGGGCGTGTGGGGACTGACATAATGCAGATACATGAACGTCTTTTCGTCTTTTCTTTCGTTCATGAAATGCAAAGCGCGGGCGGTCAGTTCCGGGCTGCGGCTTTTCTTGTCGAAGGTCTTCGCAAGAAATGCGTGTTCCTGAAACGACTTATGCAACGCCGTGTAATCAAGGGTCGGATTGGTGGAAAAATAGGCGGTATGGTAGCCTCCGGAACCCAAAAGTTTAGCCAGATCCGGCGCGTCGGGGTTGGTATTGGCATACTGGCCGCCACCCCAGGGATTCGACGAGGGATACAGGCTTGTGAAGAGGGAAATGGTGGACTCCACCGTAAACGAAGACTGGCTGTAGGTCCGTTCAAAAAGCACGCTCTCCGAGGCAATCTCGTCCAGAAAGGGTGACGTGTTCCGTTCATACCCGTAACAGCCCAGGTGATCGGCTCGAAGCGCATCCACCAGAACCATAACGATATGGCGCGGCGCGCCGTCCGTAACAGCCGTTTCCGCCCTGCAGGGGAATGCCGCGATAAAGCACCCGAAGGCGCAGCATAACAGGAGTAAGAGATTTCGTTTCATAGCAATAATTTCCAAAACCTTGGTTTCTTTCGGTCTAGCGTACCAGAAGACTTTTAAGGTGCGCAATTTTTGGACCCCTGAAACGGGTCAACATATAGTACTCTTAAAGGGAAAAATTACATGTGATTACAGGTAATATTCGTTGAAAAAAAAGTTATAGAAAAAGATATATAAAGATTTACTGTAGTGGCAATACTTGTCATTTACTATAGAGCACGTACTTGATCATTTTCTGCCTGTTGCTAAACGTGTAAATATTCACTCGAACTGTTTTTGACATGCAGTGTACACTTGTGTATGCTGTTTCTATGGGAATACTAACAGAAGACTTTAAATGTATGTATCATAAAGTATGAGGTGAAAAATCGCAAATTCGAATATTCAAAGTTAACTCTTGCAGGCCACATCTCCATGTAGTTCTGGCTTCAACGCAACTGGCAGACAGTGTGTGCATCTCTTTCGCTAAAGAGTTATATCTTTTTAACCTTGAACTGGCAAAGGTATTTCTTTGTTAATAATTCAGGAACAAAATCGCTTATTGTTCGTACGCAGTACCATATATAGAAATAATAACAAATTAAGTATGTCCTGTGGAAAATAACTTCATATAAAAGAATAAAACTCACGTGTAATCTAAATTTGCATGCGTACCGTTTAAATCAGAACAGAGGAGCCTCTTGCAAAACCCTGCGGCACATACCGCCCATACCGCCGACAAAATGCATGCTACCGCAGCGATGCGCAAAAATCAAGATGTTTTTGCTTTTTCACTCTTCATAGCGGTAATTTTTGCATAAAATATGGTGTCATACGTATACCACAACCTCCGGTTTAACGGCCGGAACCTGAAAAGGCCCTCAATCAAGGCTTTTTCAGCCTATCAGTCGGAAGACTTGTGCCGCCGTTAATGCAA
>JAAYJY010000271.1 GCA_012522705.1 Syntrophomonadaceae bacterium
CAACTGCATAGCCGGCTATAGCTGCAATGGTAGGTTTGGGCATATCAGCCAATGCTCTTTGCCCTGCGCAATTCATGTCGGCGTGTGCCCGGGCCTCTACTATCCCATACTGCGAGATGGCGGGCAGATCTCCGCCAGCGCTGAAGACCTTCTCTCCTCCCGTAAGAATCACCACCCTGACATCGGGATCCTTCCCCAGAGCGGTGAATATCTCCACCCTTTCCCGGTTAACCTCGTTATTTATGGCATTCATTACTTCCGGTCGATTGAATTGCACGGTCGCGATATGGTCTTCCACCGAGACCAGCATGGTATTATATGTCTTGTCCCTGTATGACAACAATGACTACCTCCTTCCACTATCAAGCACAGCTTGGCCATCGGAGACGGCTTACCCGCCAAAGCGGTCAGCCCGTCTCCGTATCTCGCATCACACACTATATGGTGAATCACTACTCACTCCACCAGCGTTTGTACCAATAGTGCCACCTTCATCCCAAAAGATGATTAGAATTTGACATCGGTTCTGGGTTTCTTTTCTCCCGAAGTATAGTCATACCAACCCTTGCCGGTCTTGCGGCCCAGATCGCCAGCAGTGACCAATTTCTCAAGAGTGAGATTGGGCGCAAATTTGGAATCCTTGTAACCTGCATATAAGGTTGACAATACACTGTAATTGACATCCAGACCGACGAAATCGGCCAGCTCAAATGGTCCCATGGGCAGGTTGGCGCCATTCTTCATGGCTTTATCAATGTCTTCTACTGTTGCTACGCCTTCTTCCAGGCATTTGTAGGCTTCACATCTCATAGCCGAGTTGATGCGATTGACGATAAATCCGGGGACATCCTTGGCCACGACGGTGACCTTGCCCATCTTTTGAGCAACCTCAGCCACTACGCCAATCGTTTCATCGGAGGTCTTGATGGCCCTGATCAATTCACACAGCTTCATAACCGGGACCGGACTGAAAAAATGCATACCTATGAATTTATCCTGCCTTTTCACAGCTGCTGCCAGGGAAGTGATGGGTATGGACGACGTATTGGTAGCCAAAATGCATTCCGGTTTACAGACTGCGTCCAGCTGCGAGAATATATCTTTCTTAAGATCGGCATTTTCATAAACAGCTTCGATCACCAGATCCGCGTCGGCTGCATCTTCCAAAGAAGTGCTGGCCTTGATTAGCGCCATCGTGCTATCCAGGGCTTCCTGGGCCAAGGTTCCTTTAGCCACCTTCTTGGCCAATAGCTTGTTTACTCCCGCGATCCCTTTGTCCACTGCTGCCGGGGCGATGTCGTACAGTACCATTTCATACCCGGCCTGGGCGCCTACCTGTGCAATCCCAGCTCCCATAAATCCAGCTCCGATAACCATTATCTTATTTACTGTCATTTTGTTTTCCTCCTTAAAAATGTACTCCACATTGACCTGAACAGATATTTATAAAGGATGCGCGGGGGGCCGACGTATTGCGGTCCATATATGAAGGTACAGCCATTAGGATGATAAGCCGCCCGCGCAATTCCTTATCAGATTGTCTTCTTAGCCCACCCATTCCCAGATGGCGGCCACACCCTGGCCGTGGCCTACGCACATGCTTTCCATTGCATATTTGGCGCCGTAATCGGGCATCTCGCGCATCAGGGTGGTGACTATTCTAGCTCCCGTACAACCCAGGGGATGCCCCAAAGCGATGCCGCTGCCGCGAGGGTTCAACAACGGGTGATTGCGGATGCCCAGCTCCTTGGTGCAATAAACCGCCTGCGACGCAAAGGCCTCATTGATCTCCCAAATGTCGATCTGGTCCGCGGTCATGCCTGCCTGTTTTAAAACGGCGGGTATGGCTAATGTCGGACCAATACCCATGTATACTGGATCACACCCAATGGCCTTGTAGCCTACCAATTTCATTTTGGGCTTCAACCCCAATTCCTTACACCTATCACCGCTAGCAACCACTACCATGGCAGCGGCATCATTGGTGTGGCTGGCTTTGCCAGCGGCAACCGTAGCCAATTCATCCTTCATGAATACTGGTTCCATCTTGGCCAGCGACTCCAGGGTAGTTCCCGGTCTTATGCCCTGATCCCGGTCCACGATCATCTGTTTGGTGCTGCCATCCTTTTGGGGAGCATCGACTTCGATGGGCAGTATCTCATCCTTGAATAACCCAGCCTCAGTAGCAGCGTGAGCCTTGGCGTGACTTTCGAACGCCATCTGGTCTTGTTCCTCGCGGCTGATACCATATTGGCGGGCTACCATCTCAGCTGTCCAGCCCATGCTTTTGGCATTCTCGTCAGTAAATTCGCCCAAACGCGGATTGTGCAGATTGCCGAATCCCATGGGGACATGTGTCATGTGTTGAACACCACCAGCTAGGATAAGGTCCGACCACCCGGTGTTTATCTCGGCAATGGCATTGAAAATGGACTGCACCCCGGAGGAGCAAAACCGGTCTACTGTGCAACCTGGCACACTGTAGGGAAAACCAGCCATGATAACCGAATAGCGCCCTATATTGCTGGCCATGTCGTTAACCAGAGCGGTACCACCGATTATAACTCCATCCAATTCCTCTTTCTTGTCTTCCAAACCGGTCCGGCGCATAACTTCATTCATAACCAGGCCGGCCATATCGTCAGCTCTCAAGTTTGCGAACCATGAATTTTTACCGGCTTTGGCGATGCCGGTACGCACACTATCTACCAGATATATTTCTCTCATGCCTATTCCCCTTTCTTGCCGCACATTAATTAATGACCAATGCGTCCTCAGGTACTTCCAGAACGCTGGTATCCGCCGTCTTTATAACTTCAGCCAGGGTAAAAACATTGGGCAGTGAATTGTTGACATAGTAACGTGCGCTAGCTACCTTGCCCTGATAAAATTTCATGTCAAAATGGTCTTCAGGTAATCCATCAATGGTCTTTTGGGCTACCAAAGCCTGGTCCGCCAAGCACATGGCAACATACAACTGGGCAAAAATGAACAGGGTTCTTATAGCGAAAAGGTTGATCAATTCGCCTTTTTCTTCCTTATTGGATCGCCACGATTCCAGCAGTTGCTGGATCTCCACTGCAGCTTCATAGGCCCGCGCCATCACTGTCATTTCCTTCTCGAAACCGACCGTTTCCTTGTTGCTGTCGATAAAGGACTTGATGTTGGCCATGAACTTTTGGAAAGGCTGTCCGTTGTCCATGGTCATCTTGCGTCCTACCAGGTCGTTGCCATCGATGAAAGAGGTGCCCTCCCAAATGGTAAGCACTTTGGAATCCCGCATGTATTGCTCGACCGGGTATTCTTTGGTATATCCTACCCCGCCCAGGCACTGGATGGCTTCAGCGGTCATCAGAACGGCAGTCTCGCTGCCGTAGCATTTCACCAGGGGAGTTAAAATGGCGGCAACATCAGCGCATTCCTTGGCTTTGGCCTTATCGGATGAGTTGCCGGCGATATCCAGGTTATAGAATCCCTTGAATATCATGGCGCGGATTCCCTCGGTATGAGCCTTCATGTCCAAAAGCATTCTTCTGACATCGGAATGCTTGACGATGGGAACCCTCTGTCCTTTGATATAGCCCTGTACACGCTCGGTGGTATATTGGGACGCCAAGGCATAGGCTTCCGAGGCTTGATTATTGGCATTATGACCGGTGCCGATGCGGGATTCATTCATCATATTGAACATCATGGCCAGACCTTTGGAACGGCCTTTTTCGTCGGGTGGTGCGCCCAACATTATCCCATAACAATCATCATTTTCACCGAAATTCAACATGCAGGTAGCAGAGCCGTTAAGACCCATCTTGTGTTCAATGGCGATAGTGGTAACATCGTTGAACTTGCCCATGCTCCCGTCTTCATCAACCCAGTATTTGGGTACGATATAGAGTCCCAAACCAGGGGATCCTTTGGCTCCCTCCGGCGGGCGAGCCAGGACCATGTGGATAGTGTTCTCGCAAAGAGAACCGTCACCGGCGGTGATGAACATCTTGGTTCCTTTTATCTTCCAGATACGGGGATCATCAGTAGGGTATGAGCGAGCCAGGGCATCACCCACGTCAGAACCGGCAGAAGGTTCGGTAAGGTTCATGGTCCCCTGCCAATCTCCGCTGAGCATCTTGGGCAAAAACCGGGCCTTGTCCTCCTCGGTTCCGAAATCGATTATCAGGTTAGCAGCCCCGGAGGTCAATTTGATATTGGAGCCCATAGCCGGACAAGCGGCTGCGATCATTTCGGCACAAGCCTTGTAGAGAAGCAGTGGCATTCCGCCATCCAGTTCGATACACTCGCTGCTGGAACCCCAGCCGTTTTTCTGCAGGAACTGGAACACTTCTTTGTAGCCAGGGGGACTTATCACCACTCCATTTTCGAATCGGACCGGATTTTTATCTCCTTCGGCGTTGATGGGGCTAACCACTTCACGCGCAACCTTATATGCTTCGGTCAGGATCGGATCAACATCATCAATTCCGAAATATTCCTTGAAACGGTCGCACGCCAGTACTTCTTCGGTGGGGAGCCATTCCTTTAATATGAATTTTAGATCGCGTACGTTATATTTATATTCCACGTTGATTTCCTCCTAATCACTATTCACCGGAATAAACCGGTTTGCGTTTCTCCAGGAAGGCGTGCATGCCCTCCTTGGCATCTTTAGTACCGTAGGTCAAGGCCCATCCATGAGTCTCAATCTGCATACCTTTTTCCAGGCTGGTGCTCCAGGCAGCATTAAGGGCTTCTTTGGCCATCCTCAACGAAAAGGCTGGTTTCTTAGCCAGTTTACGAGCCAGCGCCATAGTGGTCTCCCGCAGTTCAGCCAACGGCACCACTTTGTTGACCAAGCCCAGCTCCAATGCAGTCCGGGCATCAAAAGTCTCGCCTAGAAATACCAACTCTTTGGCTTTGCACAGGGAAACATGTTGGGGCAGCCTCTGGGTAGCTCCTGCACCGGGGTAGATACCCACGTTAATCTCGGGCAGGGCAAACTTAGCGTTGTCGGCGGCGATGCGCAAATCGCAGCTGAGTGCATTTTCAAAACCGCCTCCAAAACAGAAGCCGGCTATCATGGCAATGGTCGGTTTGGGAAGATTGGTTAGAGCCAGGCTGGCAGCCATCACCTTATCAGCAAAATCGCGGGCATCCTTGACGCCGTAATTTACCATTGCCGCCAAGTCACCGCCGGCACTATAGGCCTTGTCATTTCCGGTCATAATTAATACTTTTATCTCTGGATCGATACCGGCCTGGTTGATGGCATCATTGCGCTCCATTACCAATTGCGCGTTAGCCTCGTTCAAGGCTTCCGGTCGGTTGTACTGGACGATAGCGATATCATTTTCGATGCTGACCTTAATGAATTGGTAGTCCTTTTCGCGGTATGACATTGTATATACCTTCCTTCAAGTCTATTGATGTAAATTTCACAATAACGGTTACTCCAACGACAAATCGGCTGTCATTCCTTGGCTGGGGATCCGGGCAGGACCAGTGCGCTTGTCGCCCCCAGGCCTGCCTGCTTGCGCAACTAAACTCATGTAAGCTGCGGCTGCTACATCCCAACCTCATTTGTTACTATATACTTCCAGCGGCGTGTGCTTCGTCCAAGGCTTCCTGATACACTTCAAATCCGTCCGATACCGGCTTGGGCGCCATCAAGGTAAGGATCACCAGGATGGGAACCCCAATCGCCAACGATGGCCACAGAGAAGTAACGTCGTAGGGATTGCCTGCGAAATGCCAAATTGCCGCTGTGAGACCACCGACAAGGATTGACCAGAAGGCCGCCCGGCTGTCAACCCCCGGCCATTATATAGCCACTAGTATGACTAGTCCAGCAATCGCCCGAATCTGGAAAGCTCCTGCCATCTTAGCCAGTATGGAACCAGCCTGCATGCCGAAATAAGTCGCTAAAATACCAACAATCGCCATGGCCCACCGGGAAAAACGGAGCCGCTCATCCTCGCCAGCATTGGGTCGGAACAGGCTGTATACGTCTTCGCTGAGCATTGTACTGGTTAGCAGCAACAACGCTGGGGCAGTAGATAGAATCGCAGCCAGAATACCCATGGAAGCGAGAACCGCAAATGCCGGTCCCAATGTATTGGCAACCGTGTATAGGATGCTCCCGCTAGCGGCGGTTGGCAGCATTGCCTTTCCAACCATTCCAATCAGAGCAGGGAATAGTGCAAAAACGAATGTCAGAATAGCGGCAAAGCTGAATCCCAATTTGTAGGATCGCTCATCCTTAGCTCCGAATATGCAGGCTATCAGAACGGACGCTGCATAGAAAGAAAGGGCTGTACCAATCACCCATCCTGCCATTGTCAACAGGCTAGGCTGGTTCATCTGGAAATAAGTCGCCGGCAGTTTAGCCTGCAAGCCGGCAAAACCCCCCGCCCATTTAACCGACACATACGCAACTGACCCAAGCCCAACGTACATTACGATGGTATGAAGCGCGTTCATCCATGCCATACCCTTCATTCCCCCGGTAATGCACAATATTATGAACAATATTCCTAATATCCAGGTAATCATTGTCTTGTCGACTCCCAGCAGCGGTGAAACAATATTGCCCGCGGCCACTGGCTGCATAGCGAATAGGATCGCATAAACCAAAACTAATGTGATCATCATGACTATTCTGGTTTTGGTATCGAACCTGGCTTTGTAGACCTGGGGCACCGACACTGAATTGAACTTATTGCCGATAACCCGGTAGAACTTGGCTGCAGTCAACAAAACCAACACACAGCCGATACTCATGCCCCAGTTGACCCACACAGCCGATATTCCAAAGCCAAATGCCTGAGCAGCATTACCAACCGTGCCGGCCCCAGCAATAATCTCTGAAAACAGCAGGGGAATGATCAATAGTACGCCCAGTTCCTTCTTGGCAACAAAATACCCAGCTAGGGAGCTTTTCTGCCTCATCATCCAGAAACCAATGGCGGTTGTGATAAGAAAATACGCCACTACAATTGCAACTACCATTCCACTAATCCCCCTTACATTTAGTTAAGGACCTTTAAACTAATCGATTCTGTTGCTCCTGGTCCAGATTCCCTGCTGCTGGGCAGCCTTGATCAGTTCATCGCGGAAATCAGGATGAGCAATTTCGATAAGCAGTTCAGCCCGGCGATAAGTGGACTTGCCCTGCATGTTGACGATACCGTATTCAGTTACAATATATGGTGCAAAGGTTCTGGGCACAGTAACGATGGATCCAGGGCTCAAGGTGGGGACGATACGTGATACGGTTTGTCCCTTCTGAACCTTGGTAGAAGTCAGGCAGATAAATGGCTTCCCACCTTTTGAATACATGGCGCCTATGGTAAAATCAAGTTGGCCACCGGTGCCGGAAATATTTCTAAACCCGGAAGATTCCGAATTTATCTGGCTGAATAGATCGATCTCCACCGCATTGTTAATGCACATCAGTTTGTCATTGATGGCCATTCGGGCGGGTGAGTTGGTTATGTCTACGGGGAAGGTAGCACAAACCGGATTACGGTCGATGAAGTCATATGGGTTCTGGGATCCCAGGGTGAAGGTATAGGTGATCTTGCTTCTGTCGATATTTTTTCTCGTACCGGTGACTATTCCTTTCTCCTCCAGATCGATAAAACAGTCCGCCATCATCTCCGAATGAATTCCCAAGTCTTTAAGATCGGTCTGCGCAATCATCTTGCCGATCATGGAGGGCATAGCCCTTATACCAAATTGGAGGGTGGCACCGTCTTCAAGCTGGTCAATAATCAGGGATGCAATTTTCTGCTCTGCCTCTGAGACTGAAAACTCTGACGGAAATGCGATCATCGGTGCATGGTTTTCCACGATGTAATCTACCTGGGATATGTGGATGGTTTCCTGCTCCCCACCAAGGCACCATGGGACCTGGTCGTTTACTTCCAGAATCACAATGTCCGCAGTTTCGCATATTAGACTGGCATACGAACAAGAGGTTCCAAAATTGAAGTATCCGTTTTCATCCGGAGACGTAGCCATTATCATGGCAACAGATATGGGGCCATAGTTACCCATCCGCACGTTCCACGGGCACTGCCCGTAGTTGCCCGGGAGGTAGAAATCCAGACCCTTGTCGCCCAGATGGCGGTCATGTCCGCTGAAATGTCCACTGTGATAAGTGAACGATTTGTGCTCGGGATCTGCGGTAGCAACCTTGGGATCAAACAGGATACAAACTCCTTTGATCCAGATGTCCTTCAACTCGCCTACCCGTTTGGCCAAAGCCTCATCCAAGGCCCGCGGTGCCATGGCAAAGTGCCCATACCAGACATTATCCCCGGACTTGACTACTTTGACAGCTTCGTCAGCGGTACGCAGTTTCTCTTTATACAGGTCAATATAATTACCCAATTTCCGGCCTCCCTTTAAATAAGATTGTTGCTCAAATCATCGGCAGTTACAGACTGGAATTTAATTACGGATGCTGCTGTTATCAACCACCCCCATCTCATATTTAACCGGGTCTATCTGCCTATCACGCAAGCACTGTGCCACATCCCTCCTCCACTTATTCTGTTGACCGGCACCGGGGGCCAGTCCCCTCCTAGTAGCCTTGTCAGATTTATCCCAGGTGGATTGTCACTTGTGCTTTCTACCCTACAGGTGTATGGGCACTCGGACATCGGTCACCGGAGCATGGGGATAATAGTGATGTAGAGTCCGGTTAAAACAGCACTGGTCATTACCCCACAGACACAGGCTCCCATCGCGTACTGGATAATAAGGGTAGATTTCTTGGCCGCGGTTACCTCGTGTTGGGCGATCTTGGCTGTGCTCGGTACACATGATACTCCAGCTATGCCGATGGTAGGATTGAAATTGCGGTGACTGATGAAGTATACAGCATAGCCCCCAATGATTCCGCCCACGCCTGATACGGCCAAAGCTATCACTCCCAGGATAAGCAGCGGCAGAATGGTAGGATTCAGAAGCGTGTATGCGTCACACAATATCCCCAGTGTAAAACCAAGGAAAAAGGTAGCAGCATAAAGGAAAGTGGACTCGATAAGGCTAATGTAATTCTTCTCACCAGATTCACGGATAGCAACTCCCAGGAAGAAACAAAGCAACAGGGGCGCAGCCGCCGGCAATAGGAAACAGAGCACCGTGCAGGCAATTATGGAGAACATTAGTTTTTCCTGAGAAGTAACCTGGGGACGAGAAGCCGTCTTAATCTTCTTTCCTCTTAATTCTTTAGGGATCAGCAGGCGAATCAGGTAGGGATAACCCCCGTAACACAGGCTCAGGTAGAGATAGGCTATAACAGTGATTGGAACAAACAGTTCCGGGGCCAACATCAGTGATGAAAACAGGACCAGGGGCCCGTCCGCTCCGCCAACAATAGAAATGGCTGCAGCCGCCTCGTTTTTGAGCCCAAACAGGTTTACGGCAATGGGAAAGGTAAGTATTGTGCCCAATTCAGCAAACATGGCGATCATCATGCTGGTGAACGGCTTGGCCAGCAGGTAGCCGATGTCGCACAATACTCCAATGCCCATAAATACAATACAGGCAATCAAGTTATTACTAAAGGCGAAGGTGTAGATCGGCTGAAACGCATCTATCTGCAGGATAGACACCAAAGCTGAGGTTTCCGTGACCAGAGGATCTATAAGCAGATTACCTACCTTGCCGGCTTCCAGGAATAACATGCCTGCGTTAACGGCCGACATGCCGAATCCCATGGGGATCATGACCAGAGGCTCCAGATATTTCTTGGCCCCCATATAGACCAGCACCATACCCAAAAGCACCAGCACAATCCTGCCGATAGCGATCTTGGGTTCGGCCATAACAAGGGTACCAATCCCTTGAAACAGTGTCAGTACATCCATTAGCTAACCTCTCCTTCTAATAGCGCTTCATCAATCTTGTCCGGTTTCCTTCTATTCAATAGTCGAATCGTAAACATCATCAACTTGATCATGACGGCGATTAGAAAGGTTATGACAAATCCCAGTGCATAAATCGTCAAGGCTACCGATATTGCTTCCATGTCCTTCCACTCCTTTTAGTATATTTATTTGCCTTATTGAAGTTCTTTACGGATCATTATGATGTATACAACCGCGATAGCCGCAGAGATTACTCCCAGGGCTATATACTGTGTTGTTGTAAAATCCGATCCTGTCCCCGCCCTTATTCATACTCTTTTGGAATTCCCGTACCAAATCCAATCCAGGAACGCTTATATCAAATACCTAAGGTATAGATACAAAGTGCTGATCAGCAAGGAGACGATCATCAAAGGGAAGGCAATCTTCAGATACCACATAAATGAGATCAGAACCCCGTGCTTTTCACTGAATCCAGCCACTACTACATTGGCGGAAGCCCCTATCAGAGTGCCATTGCCTCCCAGGCAGGTCCCCAGGGCTAAAGACCACCAGAGGGGATCGATGGGCATCCCGGTCAGAAGAGTTATCTCTTTGATAAGCGGGATCATGGCGGTGACAAACGGTATATTGTCAACAAAAGCGGAAAATATACCGGACATCCATAATATCAACAATACTGTCAAGGGAAAGTCACCATGAGTAAGTGCCAGGGATTCCCTGGCTAGAAACCCGATGATCCCAACCTTGACCAGGGATTCGACCAGTATGAACAACCCGATAAAGAAAAACAGGGTGGGCCATTCCACCGATAGCAGTATGCCTTCCAGTTCTTCCCCGGAGATTATCATCAGCAGCATGGCGCCGGCCAAGGCAATGGTGCCAGTATGTAATCCAAGCACCTGCTGAAGGAAAAAGCCAGTGATGGTCATTGCCAGTACCAGCAGTGACTTCTTGAGGAGAGCCCAGTCTTTGATAGCCCTCAGTTCGTTCATCTGCATTACCTTGGCTTTGTCAGCATCTGATACCGTAAGCCGATTGCGGTAATAGAAAGCCACCAAGGCTATGGTTACCGCCAAAACCCCGAACACTAATGGAGTGAGGTTGAATACAAAATCCATAAACTGGAGGTCGGAGGCTGAATAGATAAGCATATTGGGCGGGTCTCCTACCGGGGTAGCTGTCCCCCCTATGTTCGAGCCGATGATTTCGCACAATAGGTAGGGAAG
>JAAYJY010000272.1 GCA_012522705.1 Syntrophomonadaceae bacterium
AAATTAAGCTGCAGCGAGCTTCAGCAAGTGGAAAAGATCTTTGCCACCGGCTATGGTAGGGTGGCTTTTGAAGATGCCGATAGAACCATCACCGAAATAAAATGCCATGCCCGGGGGGTGGCGGAAATGCATCCGGAAGTGCGGACCATCATCGATATCGGCGGCCAAGACAGCAAAGTCATCCGTGTCGGGGCCGGCGGGCAGGTTTTGGATTTTGCCATGAACGACAAATGTGCGGCCGGCACCGGCCGGTTTCTGCAAGTCATGGCGGTGACTCTGGGTCTGGATGTGAGTGAGTTGGGTGCGGTTGAAGATCCGGAACGGGCTTTGGAGATCAGTAGCATGTGCACGGTTTTTGCCGAGTCGGAGATCATCGGCCTGTTGGCTCGGGGCAATCCCAAGGCCGGAATAATTGCGGGTTTGCATAATTCGGTGGGCAAGAGGGTGGCGCCCATGGTCAAACGGATGGGGATCAACCGGGAGGTGGTCTTCAGCGGCGGGGTAGCCATCAACGCCGGAGTAAAACGAGCCTTGGAAAAGGAGTTGGGCTGCGAACTGATGGTGGCTGAGAACTGCCAGTATACCGGTGCATTAGGAGCGGCCTTGTTGGCCCGCAATCAATAATAGGGAGCGATAAAAATATTTTCTAGAGGGGAAGAGGAGGATTTTTAGTGGCTGATTATCGTCAAATGTGGGCGGACCTGAATATGGACCTGGAAAAGCACGACGTGTTGTGCGAGGTACTGCCGGAGGCCTTCGGGGGTGTGTTTTTAAGCCAGGAGAAACGCCCGGAAGGCATGGATTTTTATGATTTCGTAGTCTCCGAAATCCACGGGGTGCGGCCTTCGGAACTGATCGAGCACCAGAAACAAGGCGGAAAGGTATTCGGTACCTTCTGCGTATACGTGCCCGACGAGGTGGTGTTTGCGGCGGGAGGGATTGCCGCCGGTCTATGTGGTGGTTCCCAGTTCTGGGTGCCAGGGGGCGAGAAAGTGCTGCCCATCAACACCTGTGCATTGATCAAGGCTTCGGTCGGCGCCCGCTTGGACAAGACCTGCCCCTTTTTCCAGATTCCAGATATGTACGTAGGCGAGACCACCTGCGACGGCAAGAAGAAGGCTTGGGAGATCCTGGCGGGAGAGGTTCCGTTCCATGTAATAGACATCCCCCAGATGAAGCGCGACAAAGACATCGCGGCCTTCGAAGGGGAAATCATGGAATTCATCCAGATAGTGGAGAAAGTCACCGGCAATAAGGTGACCCCGGAAAAACTGGGCCAGGGAATCAAACTGATCAACGAGAAGCGCCGGGCTCTGCAGCGGCTGTACAATGCCCGCAAGGCGACTCCGGTGCCCATAAGCGGCAAGGATGCCCTGCTGGTGACCCAGATCGCCTTTTATGATGACCCGGCCCGCTGTGCCCAGATGGCTAACCGACTGGCCGAGGAATTGGAGCAGCGCATCAGCCAACAAGAAGGGGTATTCCCGGCCGATGCGGTCCGTATCATGGTCAGCGGCACTCCTATGGCCATTCCCAACTGGAAGATCCATCATCTGGTGGAGACTGCCGGGGCCGCGGTGGTGGTAGAGGAAGCCTGCACCGGCACCCGCTATTTCGAAAACCTGGTCGACGAAAGCGGCCAGACTTTAGAAGAGCAGGTCAGGGCTCTGGCCGAGCGTTATATGAAGACCAACTGTGCCTGCTTTACCCCCAATCCGGGAAGGATCGACGATATCATCCGGATGGCCAAGGAATACAAGGTGGATGGCATAATAGATGTCAACCTGCAGTTCTGCAACCTTTATTCCACCGAGAGTTACCTGGTCAAACAGGCCTTGGCTGAACAGAATCTGCCTTCCATTCATATAGAGACGGATTATAGTGAGCAGGACTATGAGCAGCTGCGCACCAGGATCGAGGCATTTTTGGAGATGCTGCGGAAGTAGGCGGAGGAACGTGGACCAAACGAAGTATCGCTGGTATATCCTGTTTCCCAACCACCTCCAG
>JAAYJY010000025.1 GCA_012522705.1 Syntrophomonadaceae bacterium
CCAAGTATACCCAGCACTCCGGGGTGTAATGACTGATCCTTATTCCCTGCCGGACCAGTTCTATCCCAGCGTACATACTGTGCAGGGTATGGTCCAGTCGTTTACCCAGTGACCCCAGCAGCACAATCTGGTCGGCACCCCGTTCCCGGGCCAATTCGATCGCCAACTGCAGGTCGGTAAGGTCCTTGCGCACCGGGTACTGGATGAATTCCACCCTTTGAGTAGTATAATACTTCCTTACCTCCGGCCGCACCGAGTCCAGGTCCCCAATAACGCTGTCGGGTATGATTCCCATCTGGAAGGCGTAATTGGCTCCTCCGTCTGCACACAGGATGGTATCCGAGTTTTCGAAAAAATCCTTGTAGGCATCTAATAACCCGTATTCGCCATTGGCCATTATAATACAGCGCATCCCTGCAACCCCGATCTGCACATATTTTAACTTCCTGCCTGTATGATACCATAAACAGACCAACGTGATTTTACGATTAAAACTTACCAAAAGCGAGATTATAGAAATTGTTTTTTTGCAAATTGACAAAAAAATGTCGGTTATCTATAATGCTATTATTGTGATTAGCAAAGGAGGCGAAACGAATGGCCTACTTCATAAACGATGATTGCATTGCCTGCGGACTCTGCCTGGAGGAATGCCCGGTGGAAGCCATCTCGGAGGGTGAAGATAAATACGTAATAGACCCGGATTTATGCACCGACTGCGGTGCATGCCTGGATATATGCCCGACCGAAGCTCCGCAGCCAATGGACGAATAGAATAATCACTGCAGTCATAAAATTAGCAGTTCGACTCCTGCCGAATCCACGGTGGGAGTTGTTTTTATTTCAGGCCGGGGTAATCGTTCTGCCGCAGGGCCTCGAACAATACTATGGCAACCGAATTGGATAGGTTGAGAGAGCGCCCCGTATCCCGCATGGGGATGCGGATCTGGCTCTCCGGGAAGGGCTCCAGGGCATGCGGGGGCAGGCCACGGGTCTCGCAACCAAAAACCAGCACATCCCCGGGATGATAGCGAATCTGGTGGTAACTGCGGGGGGCATGGGTGGTGGCCAGGTAGAACCGACAATCCCGATTGACCTGGCAAAAATCGGTGAAGCTCTCCCAGAGCTTGACCTCTACCTGATCCCAGTAATCCAACCCGGCCCGTTTCAGATAACGGTCGCTCACTGAAAACCCCAGGGGCTTGACCAGATTCAGAGTGGTACCGGTCAACGCGCAGGTGCGGGCTATATTACCGGTATTCTGCGGTATCTCCGGTTCCACCAGGACTATTTGCATGACTCCTCGTTCACCACCGTCATTGGATTTAGGGTTCTGGAAATATGATGCCAGCAAGCATTGGTCCAGCCCGGCTCAATGGCTCCCATCGTCTGTTTGCGCCAACGCCGCCGTCGCGTCTTTATTGACCCTGATTAAGATGCTGCCGCCGCTATTCCCCAAATTATACCTGATAGGAGCATTCATAACAATTTGCCCGGTCGCAAAGAATAAACCCGAAGTAAAGTAATTGTAAAGGAGAGATGTATTTGCGGCCCAGCAATCGGAAAAGAACAGTCCCATTGCTAGTAGTGGCTCTGGTGACAGCCCTGCTGGCAGTGTCAGGATGTAATCAGGCGTCCCAAAAACCGGACCTCACGACGGAAAAACCGCCGGCACCACTGGCTCCGGAGGTCACCCAATACAAGAGCGAGCCTAATATTACCCTCTACCGCAGCGCCACCGGCCAGAAGGAGGAGCTTAAGCTGGAAGAATACCTGAAAGGGGTGGTAGCCGCCGAAATCGGCCCCAAATTCCCCATGGAAGCACTAAAAGCCCAAGCCATCGTAGCCCGCACCATGACCCTGGCCTTGCTGAATTATGAAAACGGTACCCGGGGCAAACATGGAACGGACGCTAGTGACGACCATACCGAATTCCAGGCCTGTGACGCCAAAAAGATAACGCCGGAGATTGCCCAAGCAGTGGATGAGACCCGGGGCCAGGTACTGACTTATGAGGGCAAGTTCGTCTACGCCCTCTTTTCCTCAGCGTCGGCGGAGAAAACCGCCAGCATTGAGGAAGGCTTCCCCAAGTTGAAGGACCAGGCCGCCGCCTATATAGTACCAGTGGACACCAACTGGCTGCAGGCCGCTCCGGAAAAATACCGGGACTGGACGGTCAAGGTGCCTCGTTCCACAGTCAAAAACTTTATGGGTGCCCAAGCCGGTTCCCTGGATGACATCCGGATCGGCGAAAAAGGTCCTTCCGGGCGGGCCCTGACGGTGGTCGCCGGCTCGGCTTCCATCCCCGCAGTCGATTTGCGGGAGAAGGTGGGATTTGACCAGCTCTTTTCAACTTATTTCACCAGCGTGGGCGTGGAAGGCAACCATGTGGTATTCAAGGGCAAGGGCTGGGGGCACGGCTGCGGCATGGAGCAGTGGGGCGCCTATGTGATGGCCAATGAAGGCAAGGATGCCCGCACAATCGTAGAACACTATTTTCCCGGCACCATGTGGAATCAGCTATATCAATAGCCGAACATCTTAGGCGGGCGGAAGACTGGTAACCACCGCTTCCCCCGCCGGGCCATGTTCTAGGCCAGCGGCAATGAAAATTCCTGACAGAATCAGTAGACCGCCAGCCAACTGGTTCCAGGCCAAAGTCTCGCCTAAAATCAAGTAAGCCAGGACACTGGCCCCTACCGATTCGCCCAGCACTGAGACTGATACCACCGGGGCTTTTACATATTTAAGCGCCCAGTTCAGGGTAGCGTGCCCAATTATGCCCGGTACCGCCGCCTGCAACAGGAACAAAATCCAGTCCAGGCGGGGATAGCCGGTCAAACTCACCCCCAAGGCCAAGCACGCCACCAGCAGGACCACCGCAGCCGCTACGGACGCCAGGGAGGTATAGGTCCAGACATCCACCCGGGAGCGCACATCTCGTCCTACTAAAAAATATAGAGCTATGGATAGTCCGCTCAGCAGGGCCAGCATATCACCCAGCAACCGTCCGGACTGCAAGTCTCCCTGCACTATAAGCAGACTCCCCAGGAGGGCCAGGAATATACCTCCCTGCACCCAGCGGTTCACACTCTCTTGCAGAAGCCAGGCCGACAGCAGCAGCACGAATATTACCTGCAGATTGGTGAACAGCACCGAACTGGAGATGCTGGTGTAGTTCAGCGAGGTTATCCACAGGCCCAGGTGCAGGGCCAAAAATAACCCCGCAGCCAAGATATATCCCAGATCACGTGACTTAAGCTCTCCAACCCTGGCGGGGGCGGCGCTGCTCAAAATACCAGCCAAACCAGCGGTAAAGATCACCCGGTAGAGAGCGATGATCAGAGCCGGGGCGGTGATATAGCGGATCATGATAGAAGAGGTGGACATGGATAGGACTGCAATGAACAAAGCCAGGTAGATAAGAGCTGGTCTCATACCCCCGCCCCGAGGTAGGACTGGATGACCTGTTCGTCGTTTTTGACCTGGGCGGGGGTTCCTTCAGCGATCTTGCGGCCATAATTGAGCACCGCTATCCGTTCACAGATGTTCATGACCAGGTTCATATCGTGCTCGACCAGGATGATGGTCAGCTCGAGTTGGTCGCGGATACTGCGGACAAAAGCCATCAATTCCTCTTTCTCCCCGGCATTCATGCCCGCCCCCGGTTCATCCAGCAGCAACAGGGAGGGATCCAAAGCCAGAGCCCGGACGATTTCCAGACGGCGCTGTTCACCGTAAGCCAGGTATTGGGCATACTCATGCCGTTTATCGGCCAAACCCACCAACTCCAGCAATTCAATGGCGCGCAGCTCGGTTTCCTTTTCTTCCCGCCGACCGCCCGGTAATCTTAGCAAGCCGCTCCAGAAGCCGCTGCGGGTCACGCCGTACCGGCCCACCCTTACATTATCGAGGACCGACAGTTTGCCGAACAGGCGTATGTTCTGAAAGGTGCGGGCGATGCCCAGGCGAGCAATGTCATGAGGCGCCAATCCGTCGATACGGCGCTCTTTGAACAGGAGCTGCCCCTCAGTGGGGACATAGATGCCAGTGATTATGTTGAACAGGGTGGTCTTACCCGCCCCATTGGGTCCGATTATACCCAGTATCTCCCGGGGCAAGACGCTCAAGCTGACATTGTCGACCGCGCGCAGACCTCCGAATTCCTCGCTTATCTTGGTCATCTCGAGGATGTTCATGTCCCCCGCCCCCCTTTCTTGCCCCACCACTTTTTGATGTCATAGATGCGGACGTCACCCAGCAGACCATTGGGGCGGAATATCATCAGGATAACCAATAAGGCCCCGTAGAACAGGAGTCGGTATTCATCCACGATGCGCAACATCTCTGGCAGACTGGTCAGGAGGACCACTCCAATTATGGTGCCCGGAATGCTGCCCATACCGCCCAGCACCACCATATTCAATAACTCGATAGACTTCATAAAACCGAAATCCTGGGGATTGATGTAATACATATAGTGGGAGTACAACCCGCCCCCCAGCCCCCCCAGCAGCGAACCGACCGTAAAGGCCAGCACCTTCACACGGGTGGTGTTGATCCCACAGGATTCGGCGGCAATCTCATTCTCCCGAATGGCGTAAAAAGAACGCCCCACCCGGGAGGTCAACAGTTGCCGGTTGAGGATGATGACTACCAGGACCAGCAGCCATACCACCGTGAAACCGGTATTCTGAGGAATACCGGACAGGCCCACGGCTTTTCCGCCTGGTCCGAAGTTCAGGAAGAAGACCCGGATTATCTCCGCGAAGCCGATGGTGACCATGGCCAGATAATCCCCTTCCAGCCTCAGGGTAGGGATACCGATGAGGAAGCCGAAGAATGCAGCGACTAAGGCCCCACCCAACAGAGCCAGGGCGAAGGGAGCATCCAACTGGATGGACAGGATGGCCGAGGCATAGGCCCCCAGGCTCATGAAACCGGCATGTCCCATGGACAACTGGCCGGTCACCCCGGTGATCAGGTTAAGGCCCAGGGCCAGGATTATATTGATGCCGATGATAATCATGATACGGAGATAATAAGCGTCTATAGTCTGGTTCAGAAAAGCATCCAACGTAGTCCACCTACACCTTTTTCGATAACTTCTGCCCCAGCAGACCCTGGGGACGGATAATGAGCACCAGGATCAGGATGGCAAAGGCGATGGCATCCTTATAGGATGAGGACAGGTAAGCGATCCCCATGATCTCCAGCACTCCCAGGCTCAATCCCCCGATCATGGCTCCGGGGACCGAGCCGATCCCGCCCAAGACCGCGGCCGCGAAGGCTTTTAGTCCGGCCATGGTTCCCATATAGGGCCAGACCGCATTATAGTATATGCCCACCATCACCCCCCCGGCAGCGGCCAAAGCCGAGCCGGTCGCAAAAGTCAGGGAGATTATGCGGTTGACATTGACGCCCATCAATTTGGAGGCCTCCAGGTCCTGGGAACAAGCCCGCATGGCCTTGCCCACCCGGGTCTTTTTGATAGCCAGTTCCAGCACCACCATCAACAGCGCCGCTATCACCAGGATGATAATTTGCAGGGTCGATACCTGCAGACTGCCCAATTGGAAGGTGGAGTCGCCCAAAACTGCCGGGTAGCGGGTGGTATTGGGGCCCCGGTACAGTACCATCAACGTGGACAGGAAGATAGAGACTCCGATAGCACTTATCAGAGCCGACAGGCGGGTGGATTTGCCCCGCAGGGGGCGGTAGGCCACTCTCTCGATAAGCATCCCCAACAGCATGCAAAAAGCCATGGCCCCCAGCAGGGCCACAAATATGTTGGCCCCGGCGGTGACCAGGAACAATCCTACAAAAGCCCCGAACATGTATACTTCACCGTGAGCGAAATTTATCAGCTGGATGATCCCGTACACCATCGTATAACCCAGGGCGATCAGGGCATAAGAACTGCCCAGGGTCAACCCGTTCAACAGCTGCTCCCAGAACATCGACATCCTCCTATTTAGGTGCAAATCATATACAGTTTAACATAGCTCAATCCCCATCGGATGTTAAACCGGATATGACTCCGGCCTGGGCCCGTCCCTGGTAGGACGGGCCCAGGCCGGTTTTCAAGCCGGAATCGGTATTATTTTACCTCTACGGGAAGCTTATCCAGCAAGGCCGGGAATGTCTCCCCTTTTACGGTCAAAAGGCAAACCGGGCTCTTGGTGGGTTCACGGTCGGCCCGGAAGGTGGTGACACCGGATACCCCCGGATAGTCTGTCAGCTTGGCCAGTTCCGCTTTGTAGACGCTGGGGTCGGTACTGTTGGCGTCGGTCATGGCCTTGGCAATAATCATTACCGCGTCATAGTACTGGGCTGAAAACATATCCGGATCCTCGTTAAACTTGGCCCGATAATCCGTTAGGAATTTCGCGGTTTCGGGGCTGGGCTGGTCGGTGGAAAAACCGGCATAGAAGACGACCTTTTCCTCCACAGCCGTGCCGCCCAATTTGGCCAGGTCCTGTCCATAGAGGCCATCGCCGCCCACCATAGTGATATCCAAGCCCTTCTTCTGGGCTTCGTTCATGATCAAGGCCGCTTCGGTGTAATAGCCGGTAAACACCAGAGCATCGGCGCCGGCATTTTTCAGCTTGGTCACCTGGGCGCTGAAGTCAGTCTCACCGTCATTGATGGTATCCTCGGCGATGATGGTGCCGCCTTGCTCAGTGATAGCCTGTTTGAAGATGGGAGTCAGAGCGGTGCTGTACCCATTGTTGTTGGAAGTGATCACCGCCAAGTTCTGCCAGCCCTTGTCGTTGATCATCCAATCCACCACTACCGGGGCTGCCACCGTATCCAGCAGGGTGTTGCGGAATACATAGTCACCGATCTCTACTACTCCCGCACCAGTAGCGCCAGAAGAGAATATGACCATCTTGTTCTTCTGGGCGATGTCCGCCGCCACCTTGGTCAGACCGGTAGTAGGGTCACCGATCAGGGCCGACACCTTATCCACCGTTATGTATTTGGTGGTGATGTTGGCGATCTCACTGCTCTCGCCTTTGTTGTCATAGTAGATTCCTTCTACCTGTTTGCCCAGAATGCCGCCCTCCGCATTCAGTTCATCGATGGCCATCTGCATTCCCTTTTGTCCGGGGATGCCATAGTTGGCCACTGAGCCGGTGAGGGCGCCCAGGAAGCCCAATTTGATCTTGTCACCCGCAGCTGGTGCACCCTGCTGGGGAGTCTGCTGATTGCTGGCGCAACCACCCAACAGCGAGAAGACCATCATCATGCAAAGCAACAGAGCAGTCCTTTTTATAAACCTTCCCTTCAAATCCATCCCTCCTAATCTAATGATTGTATTACGGTCCTCCTCTCTGTACTTGTCGACATTATTCTTATTCCATTTCAGCCGCCATAATCCTGCCAATCATGAAAAAAACTGCCCGCTGGGGAAGCCCCCAATAACCTGGTGGGTGCATGACCAAGCGGCGTCCAGGCTGTTATTCCTCCAGGAAATGGTGCAGGGAGATGTCGCGGTAGTCACGGGCGTCAAGAAAACTGGCCACCCCTGGGCTGTTCCGGTATTCATCCAGCAACCCCAAAAACAACCGGTCAAAGCTGCTGGCCCCCGGTCCGGCCTCCGGGACCAGACCCTGCTGCCGGGCGAACACCTGGGTGGCCGCGGACCCCGACCAGGCGATCTTGTAAATCAGTTGTTCAGTCTGCCCCAGCAGAGGAGTACATAGATAGAAGCGACAAATTAATGATCGAACCGGATATATGGAGCAAATATTATCCCGCAGGAAAATACAAGGTTCGGGGATCAGACGCAGCAATCCCACCTCACGTTTTTCTGCCTGGAAATAACGGACGACGAAATCATCGTATGCCGTCCCCAACATTTCCGCCATGTGACGGAAGGACACCAGATCGGGGATGACATAGGCGGTATTGCAGCAATTGCGCTGGCAATCTTTACAGAGGGCGTGCTTATCGCGGGCGTACTGCTTGAATATGGTCTGGTCATCACAGAGGGGCTGCCAGGCGTCCAACAAGTCTTGCACGGTAGCCGGGAGATTGATCCGGATGCCGAGTCCCGGTTGACCATTTTCGCAGCCGTGATAAACCTCTACTGCCTTCATAACTTTTCTCCGGCCTGCATCTCCTTGATAGCTTGGCGGGCCAGTTCATCGCAGCGCTCGTTGTAGACGTTTCCAGCGTGCCCTTTGACCTTTATAACCCGGACCTCATTGTCCCTGGTCAACTCCAGCAGCCGCTTCCATAGATCCTGGTTGGCCACCGGATCTTTCCTGCTGTTGAACCAGCCATTGCGCTGCCACTTATCGAGCCACTTCTGGTTGAAGGCATTCACTACATAGGCGCTGTCGGAATACACGTTCACCTTCCAACCGGACACCTTGAGGGCGCTGAGGGCTTCTATAACCGCCTGCAGTTCCATGCGCTGGTTGGTGGTTTCCGGCTCCCCGCCGCGGATTTCCTTGGTGTGGCGCCCCGACAGGAGCACCGCTCCCCATCCACCCGGTCCCGGGTTGCCGGAACAAGCCCCATCGGTATATATATCTATCTCTTTCATGATTTACAGCCTTCCCATTCCATGACCTAGCCTAGAACAGCTGCAGCAATTCGGACAGAGAACGGATGCGGTAGTCGCAGTCGGCAGTGATCTCAGTGATGTGCGCGTCCGGCGCCAGCCACACCGTGGTCATGCCGGCAGCCCGAGCCCCCACCATATCTGTGTTGCTGTTATCGCCCACGTGGGCGGCGGCGTAGTTGGGTACTCCCAGTTGCTGGAGGGTGTATTCAAATATTTTAACATTGGGCTTAGCCCAGCGCACCTCGTCGGAGAACACGGTGACCGCGAAATAACCGAAGATCCCATCCGTACGCATTAGGTCGCGCAGCATAAGTCCCGGTGAAATCCCGGTATTGCAGATCACAGCCATTTCATAACGGCTCGCCAGCACGGGAAGCACCTCCAGAACCCCGTCATTGAGTTGGGGCGGGGTCTTTATTGAGGTATAAACTTCATAGGCCTTCTTCCATTCATCCATGCTCAGCTTAAATTTGAGCTGATCCAAAACGAACTCCATCTGGCCCCGGGGG
Organism: Syntrophomonadaceae bacterium; assembly: GCA_012522705.1. Classification (GTDB taxonomy): domain Bacteria; phylum Bacillota; class Syntrophomonadia; order Syntrophomonadales; family Syntrophomonadaceae; genus PHAA01. The sequence goes on from JAAYJY010000025.1 coordinate 9,088, forward strand.
GTTAGATCAAGTCCGCATTCTATCTGAGAATGGTAGGCATACTGCCAGCTGTCATAGAAGGCCTCACGAATAGAGTCGGTATCGACAAGGTATCCCATATCCCCCACAGTCTCCTGGAACATGTCTACCCGCCATTTGGCAAACCCCTCATTACGGGGTATTTTATAAAGGGTATCCCAGAAGTCGAAGGTAATCGCCTTCAGCAAACCATCCCCTCCCGTCACGATCGTGCGGCTGAGCCCCTAGCCGGCACCGGATTCCGCTATATTTTTGGTGGTCTTTTCGGATTGCTCCACAAAGCCTTTCACGTCCCCGTCCAGGATGGCCTGGTTGTCGACCTGGCGCGCCTTGTTCAGAGTACGGGCTTTATCCTTCAAGCTGTTGTCGGTCTTGTAGAACCCTGACCCCTTAAACACTACCCCCACGTTCTTGCTGATGAGCCTATGCACCGGGCTGCCGCATTCCGGGCAAACTGTCAGCGGGTCATCGGTTATCTTTTGTTTGGCTTCGAAATGTCCACATTTCTCACAACGGTAATCGTAGATGGGCACCTTAAGTCACTCTCCTACATAATATATCGGCCCGCAGCCATATATGCCGCAGTCAGGTCCACCCGGGTCGGTCTCCTCGCGGTACTGCGCGTCAACCAATGCCCAAGCAAGTACCAAGCAGTATTATCGCAAACATAGTCCCGTTCCACAACCCATGGGCTACCATGGGTACCAAAATACTGCCGCTCTTCTCATACATGTAGCACAGGATAGCCCCGCCTACTGCCAACGGCAGGCCCCGCCACAGATCAAAGTGGGCCAGGCCGAATACGAGCCCGGCAATTATGGCCCCCCAGGCCGGCCCCAGGTGTTTGCGGAAAACCGGATAGACCATCCCCCGGTAGAAAAGCTCCTCCGCAACCGGTGCCAGCACCGTGCCGGCGAACACCAGTGCGATGATGTCGGGCAAACGTTGGGCCGTACGCAATACCTGCTCTATTTCCTGCATTTCCAGGTCGGGTTGGAAATACTGCAGCACGTAACCCATCAAGGCCACCATGATGACCAGCAGCACCCCGCCTTTTAGCCCATAATTGGCGAAAGCCTGCCACCCCACCCGGCGCAGTCCCAAGTTACTCCACGTGGATTTTCTAAACACCACCGCATCCAGGTATACGAACAGGACGGTGGCTGCGAACTGGACCCCGAACAGGAATATGAACAGCCGTATGGGGTCGCGTTCCAGCCCGATGCCGGTGAACAGCGCCACTACGGCTGCTGCGGTGGAGATGGCGGTAATGCCCAGGTAGACTACGATGATATCTACAAATCCCCAGCGCGGTTTCTCCATTTTGTCTGCCCCCTAACTACCCTATTATACTTTATCTGCCCCAAAATTAATCCTGTTTTTGTGACCCCTCCGCTCATGGAATAGATATCTGTGGACATAATAAATATAACCATGCCCCCCGACGAGCGAAAAGGAGGATGCCCATGACCCCCCTGATATTTATTATCCTGACCAGTGCCGTCTTAAGCGGTCTGATCCTATGGGTTCTCCGGTGGCTGAACCACAACGGTGCCCGGCGGATACCGCTGCGGGAATTCAACTTTGAGAGCGCTGCTGAATTGGCCCGGCCCGAACAGGGAGAGTATTATCTGGCCGAAAACACGATTAAACTGCAGCCCATCGGATCTGGCTGGGCCCGGGTGTCCTGGAACCTGAGCCGGCCCAAATGGGAACAGGCCTGTGCTGAATACCACCTCAAGCCCGAACTGAAGTATATAGCCCTGCGACTCCAGGCTGATAATGGCAAGTTCCATGAACTGGACCTTTGGGTCAAATGCCTGGTCGGACAGTATCGGTTCAAGCCCGATCAGCATACCAGCCATTGCGCCATCCTGGGGGTAAGCCACAATCAACAGTTCCATCCCATCCTGACCTCGGTCACGGTCAGCAACCTGGCCGCCGGTCGGTGATCTGATATATGCCGGTCAGTAGTCTGACACATGCCGGCCGGGTCGGCAGTCTGATATAACCTGACCGCGCTTGTGACCAGCCGACTTGACTGCCCCTTCCGAAACCAGCTCACCCGCTTGTCACTCCGGCCCTGATACCCTATAATTTTTAAGATAAACGAATTCAACCTATAGTAGGCATTGAGGCCTTTGGGATCATCCGTTCCGGTCGGGCGATGATCGAAAACGTCTCAGAAACTTTATGATCGGCGAAAAGGAGGCTATCCATTGGCTGATCTTCCTGTCAGCAAGCAAAGGGATATAACCAGCTACGATGCTGGCACCGTAAAGCACATCCAGGATGCGGTAGTCGAGGAGTATCCTCTCACCATGTATCTTAACGGGGCCGAACTGGCTACCATGGTTTGCTCCCCCGCCGGGTTCGATGAACTGGCGGCCGGATTCCTTCTTAGCGAAGGCCTGGTCAGACAACCCTCGGATCTGCTGGAAGTAAGAGTAAACGAAGAAGAAGGCTCCCTCTTTATCATGACCGCCCGGGGTACCTCCCAGCACACTGGGGCTGGCCGCCGCCACATAACCAGCGGCGCCGGCAAGAGCGGGACCCATTTCCGCTTCATTAATGCCGCCCGGGAGATTCCCCCGAACCACTCCCCGGCGCTATTCGCCCCCCCCCACTTGTTGGAGATGATCGACCAGTTGCAGCAGCGCTCCGCCACCTTTATGCGCACCGGCGGCGTACACAGTGCCGCCCTGGCCGATACGGACGGTATGATCTGCATGTTTGAGGATATCGGCCGCCATAATGCGGTTGACAAAGTGCTGGGCTACGCCTTCCTGAACAGAATCCCCAGCCAGGACAAGATACTGTTGCTGAGCGGGCGGATAGCCTCGGAGATACTCCTGAAAGCGGCCCGGGCTGGAATACCGCTGGTGCTGTCCCGCTCAGCCCCTACCGGCCTTACCATTGACCTGGCCGAAGAGTTGAACATCACCGTGGTCGGTTTCGCCCGCGGTAAACGATTGAGCATCTACACCCACCCAAAGAGGGTCTTATTATAGTGTTTATAAAGGGGGTTACTGAATTGGTGCACCAGGACGACACAAAGATGATGGAAGAAATAAGATGGCTCAAAGCCGAGAAATCAGTTTATATTATCGCCCATTATTATCAGAATGGAGCGATCCAGGACGTGGCTGATTTTGTTGGCGATTCCTACGCCATGGCCCTGGCGGCCAAGGACTCCCCCCTGGACACCATTCTGGTGGCCGGGGTCGATTTTATGGCTGAGTCGGCGGCCATCCTCTGCCCGGACAAAACCGTCCTGTCACCGGAGCTCACCTCAACCTGCCCGATGGCCGACAGCATTGAGGTCAGCGACGTGGAGCGCTTCAAGCAGGAGCACCCGGAAGGCTTGGTGGTAAGCTTCGTCAATACCCCCGCCGCCATCAAAGCGGTCAGCGATATCTGCGTAACCTCATCCAATGCCGCCCGGATAATCGAAAAGCTGCCTCAAGACGTGCCGATCTTTTTCGTCCCCGACCAAAACCTGGGGTGCAATATCTCCGCTCGCTTGGACCGTCCCCTGGAATGTTTCCCGTCCAGTTGTCCTATCCATGCAGCGGTAACTCCGGAGAGCATCCTGGAAAAAAAGGCCCAATATCCTGATGCGGCAGTGTTGGTGCACCCGGAATGCGATCCCCGGGTAGTAGCCTTGGCTGATTATGTGGGCAGCACCGCGGGCATAATCGACTATGCTGTCCATACCGAGCGGCAGCAGTTGATTATCGGCACCGAATGCGGCATCTTCCACAAGATAAAACAGGTCAGCCCCGGCAAGGAACTGATTCTGGCCGACCCCAACCTGATATGCCAGGATATGAAGAAGATTACTTTGGAAAAAGTCCTTGCCTCTCTGCAAACGATGGAAACCCGCATTACGGTACCCGAAGACATCCGGGTCAAAGCAGCCGCCGCCCTGGAAAAAATGATTGAGTACTCATCCTGATGTAAAGGGACCCTTTGGCCGGTGCATCTGCTTGAGGAAAGATCCTTTCCTAACCGGTCATTGGCCGGTACCCGTAAGCTCATTGCCTACTGACGGGCCGGTACCAACCAAGGCCCGTTTTTCATTTATGACCTCTCCAGCCAATGGTGGTATGATTGACTAAAAGGATAGTTATCTCCCCAATGTCATATATCTTCCGGTTTATCCCGGCAGAAAGGGGTGGGGGCTTGGGCAAGAAAGTGATGGTCGCCATGAGCGGCGGAGTGGATAGTTCGGCCGCAGCCCTGCTGCTCCTGCAGGAGGGATATACGGTCAGCGGCCTTACCATGCAGATATGGTCGGCTGCGGAAGGGGCCGGCGGCAATTTGGCTGCAGTCGATGACGCCCGCCAGGTAGCCGCGCTGCTGGGCATCCCCCATCAGGTAGTGGATTTGCGCCGCGATTTCCGCCGCCAGGTAGTGGACTATTTCTGTGCTGAGTATTTGGCCGGGCGCACCCCCAATCCCTGTATCACCTGCAACCGCATTCTGAAATTCGGCGCTCTGCTGGAGTTGGCACTGGTCCAGGGATGTGACTATATAGCCACCGGGCATTATGCCCGCATCGAACCGGATCCCGCCACTGGCGAAATGGAACTCTTGACCGCCTGCGATCCCGGTAAGGACCAGAGTTATGCCCTTTATCGGCTCAACCAGTACCAACTGCAGCATACCCTGTTTCCCCTGGGCATCTACAGCAAAGCCGAAGTACGTCAAATAGCCGACCAGGCCAGTTTGCCGGTTTCAACCAAGTCCGACAGCCAGGACCTGTGTTTCATGACCGACCGCCACCTTGGGGAGTTTGTGGTACGATATCTGAGCTTGGTGCCCCAGCCGGGACCTTTCCGGGATACCCAGGGCATAGTAGTAGGCACCCACCGGGGCATCTACCACTACACCATCGGCCAGCGCAAAGGACTAGGGCTGCCCCTGGGTTACCCGGCCTATGTAACCGGCATCGACCCCCAGACCAATACCGTCTGGGTAGGCACCAACCAGGAATTGTTCCAAATCTGCCTGTATGCCCGGGATGCCAGCTGGACCTCCGATTCCCCGTTGCCCGGGCTCGCTGGGCTGGCGGTCAAGGTCCGCTATTCGGCCTCCCCCGTAGCCGCTCAGGTGACCCCCCTGGAAAACAACTGTTTCCGGGTAGACTTCCAGCAACCCCAGCGAGCCATCACTCCCGGCCAGGCAGCGGTCATCTATGATGGCCCCAAAGTGGTGGGCGGGGGTATTATCACCGACCCTGGGCAAACATGTTAGGAGCCAGGTAATGCCGGGCAGTCCATTAATTGCTGCCCGGAAAACCTGCAAGATTGTGTTTTTGGCGGCGTAATGTCATTATAAATAGTAAGAAGACAAAACGAGGGGGTAGTTGAAACATGAAAAAAACCATGCTGGTGCTGCTGGCCCTATCCATGCTCATGTTACCCGGTACCGCTGTCGGCCAAGGGAGCCTTTCCAATTTTGCCGACGGTAATCACTGGGCCAGTCGGGATATTAAGGCGGTGTCCGAGCTGGGGTTGATGAACGGTACCGGAACCACTCCCGACGGACAGCATCTTTTCTCACCCCAAAGCCAAATAAGCCGCGCCCAATTGGCAGCCGTCTTGACCAATACCTTTGGTCTCGATTATGGCACCATATATTTCGTCAAAGAACCCTTGGCCAGCGATTATTACCCTGATGTGGATGATAAAGCCTGGTATGCCCCCTATGTAGTGATGTGCGCCATCAACCAGGTCTTCCCCGCCGGCGACGTTAATTTCTATCCCGACCGGCCGGCCACCCGAATCGAGGTCGCCCAGGCGATTGACCGTTCATTCACTGCCAAAAGCATCTCGGTGCCAATGATCCTGATGATGCCTATGCTCCATGACACCGGGAATCTGGCCCAGGAAGAGATGAACGCGGTGGTGTTTGTCAACAACACCGGCATAATGAGAGGCAATGATGGCTACTTCCGGCCCGGTGACAATCTGACCCGGGCAGAGATGGCGGCGGTAATCATGCGCTGCGTAGAACTGATGGCTGCCAATGAGACCCACGGGGACCAGGAACTGCAGGTCCCGGTGGGCAGCATATTCTACCTGGATCTGGCCAGCAACCCTACTAACAGCCACACCTGGACGGTTACCGGCGGAATTGACGGAATCATCAAGAACACTGGCTCGGCCTACCGTCCGGATGATGCCGGTACTGTGCCGGTGGCGGGGGGCGGAGGGCGCCAGTTCTGGCGTTTCCAGGCCCTGCGGGAAGGCAGCGCCGACCTCCAGCTGGCCTATGCCCGCCCCTGGGAAAGCGTCCAGCCACAAAGGTTTGAAGTGAAAATACTCGTAACTCCCACCATTTCACCTGCCCTCTCCCTTAGCACTATAGCCGTACGCAATGAGGGCCAGTATATTACGGTCGACTCCTACCTGCCGGTCCTGCACGGCTTGGCTGAGGAGGGTATCCAGGTCCGTATAAATACCGGCTGGGTAACGGATCTGGAGGAAATCGAGTCCCTCCTGACCGCCGATCTGGACGATTATATCCGCTACAATCAGGAAAATGATTTTCCTATCCGCCCTTATCTGCTTTTCAGCCGCTACCAGACCGGTACCCTGAACCAGAACCTGCTCAGCCTCTATGTAGACTATTACACCTTTACTGGGGGGGCTCATGGCAGCACCGACCGCCGTCCCTACAATTTCGATCTGCAAACCGGCCAGCCCTTAAAACTGGCGGACATCTTCCTCCCCGGATATGATTTCCCCGGGATTATCAATCAAGAGATATCAGCCCGGATAGCCACTGAACCAGACAACTATTTCCCCGGCGAGATGGGATTCCAGGGCATCAGGGATGACCAAGGCTTCTATGTCAAGGACGGACAACTAGTGGTCTACTTCGCC